>CAIXSC010000982.1 GCA_903921945.1 uncultured Planctomycetaceae bacterium | reverse complement strand
GAACGCCCCCCGTTCAACTCGATCGCTTCGTACCAGCGAACCTCGAAATACCAGCGGCTGATCCATCGCAGCGTGTGTCCTTGATGGGGGTGCGGAAAACGGTGCGAAAGACTATATCGCATGCGGCCGGTCGGCGAGCGTGTGGTTAGCGGCGGCGCGCGTGTGGTTAGCGGCGGCGCGCGAGCCGCAACGAGTTCGCGATGACGGACACCGAACTAAAACTCATCGCCACCGCCGCCGTCATCGGGCCGAATGCGAGTCCCCACACGGGCTGGAGGATGCCGGCGGCGAGCGGTATCCCCAAGCCGTTGTAAACAAAAGCGAAAAACAGGTTTTGGCGAATGTTGCGCATCACGGCGCGACTGAGATCGACCGCGCGAACGAACGCGGCCAAGTCACCTGCGACGAGTGTGACGCCGGCGCTCTCGATCGCCACATCGCTACCGGTTCCCATCGCCACTCCGACGTCGGCCGCCGCCAGCGCGGGCGCGTCGTTCACGCCATCTCCGAGCATTGCGACGTGCCGCCCCGAGTGCCGAAACGACTCGAGCACCGCGAGTTTTCCCCCCGGCGATAACCCGGCCCGAACTTCGTCAAACACCCCTTCGACCTCCTCCTGGGCAACCTGCCGGGCGACCTCCAGCGCGGTGCGTTCGTTGTCCCCGGTCGCCATCGCCAACCGCAAACCGCGTTGCCGCAACGCGGCAAGCGCCGCGGCCGCCTCCGGCTTGATCGGATCGTGCAAGGCGAGCAGCCCCGCAGGCTGGCCATCCACCGCCACGAACAACACCGTGCAACCGCGTTCCCGCCATTGCTCCGACCACGCCCGCCAAGGTCCGTCCGGCCAAGGCTGAGCGGGTGTTGTGGGGATCGTTGGTGTCGTGGGTGCGGCAAGGGTCGTGGGTGCGGCGGGTGTCGTGGAAAACTCACGCGGTGGGGCGAAGCTGATCGTGACGAGTGAAACCGAGGGCGTCGCGGTGGCGGGTGGCGGTGTGGAACCGGCTATCGAATCGGCTTGTCCCGGTTTGGTTGGCCGCCTTACCGGCTGCGGAGAGAACTCGTCGAGCCGTGGCGACTCGCAAAAGGCGAGTGAGCCGACGCGCACGGTTCGACCCTCCACGATCCCCGCCACGCCGCCGCCGGGAGCCGACACGAAATCGGCCGGCGCGACGCTGGGGTCGAAACCCGGGTCGATGCCAAGCGGTGTGTTCTGGACGGTCCCGGCTTTGTCAGCCGACTCGTTCGCTTGCGCTGCCACGATCGCCCGTCCGAGCGGGTGTTCACTCCAGCGTTCGACGGCGGCGGCGAGTCGCAGGATTTCAGCGCGTGGGAACGGTGTCAGCGCGAGAACGGCGCGAAGTTTGGGGCGGCCGACGGTGAGTGTGCCCGTTTTGTCGAGCACCACGGTGTCGATCCGCGCGAGTTGTTCCAGGGTTTCGGCGTCGCGAACGAGCACGCCTTCGCGGGCGCCGCGGCCAACGCCCACAATCACCGACATCGGCGTCGCCAACCCGAGTGCGCAGGGGCAGGCGATGACGAGCACCGACACGGCATGGACCAGGCCGCGGACGTAGGCGCCTTCGCCACCCAGCGACCACCATGCGGCGAACGTCAGGACGGCGATCGCGAGGACCGCTGGCACAAAGTATGCGGCGACCCGATCGGCAATGCGCTGAATGGGCGCGCGGCTGCGCTGCGCTTGCGTCACAAGCTGGATGATCTTCGCCAGCAACGTGTCGGCTCCGGTGTGCTCGGCCCGCATCGTGAAGGCGCTCGACTGGTTCAGGGAGCCGGCAAGCACCCGGTCGCCCGGAGCCTTCGCGATCGGCATCGGTTCGCCGGTGAGCAACGCTTCGGAGACTGCGGCGGCGCCGGCGAGCAACACGCCATCCACGGGTACCTTCTCGCCCGGGCGCACCGCCAACCGATCGCCCGGTCGAACCTGCGCCAACGGCGTGTCGATCTCTCCCGTTTCGCTCCACAAATGCGCGACGGGCGGCGCGAGGTCGAGCAGTGCGCGAACCGCGTCACCCGTGCGTCGACGGGCTCGCAATTCAAGAACCTGCCCTAGCAACACCAGCGTCATGATCGCCGCCGCCGATTCGAAGTAGAGCGCCGGACCATGTCCGTCATGGGAGCTCGCGTTGGGGCCCGAAGGCGGGCCGGCATGCGGAACAGAATACGGACCCGAATGCGGGCTTGAATGAGGGCCGGCATGCGGTTGGGAATTCGGCTGGGAATGCGGTTGGGAATGCGTGTTGCCAGACGCGCCGGACGACGGGTCAGCGACGGAGGCGGCCATGGATGCGGTGGCGGGTGTGGTCGGCAGGGGTTGCAGCCAGAGCATGGCCACGCTGAACAAGTACGAGGCCACGGTACCGACGCCGATCAAGGTGAACATGTTGAGCCGGCCGGTGGCGATGCTGGCAAGTCCGCGTTGCAGGATAGGCCAACCGGCTCCCAGCAGCACGATCGCGGCCAGCACGGCCTGCAACACGCCGTTCGCGCGGCCCGCAAGCCACTGGGGTAGCGGCATGCCCAACATCGGCCCCATGGCCAGGGCCATGATGATCAAGGTGGGTGGCGTGGCGATCAGCAGTCGCCGGGTCATGTCGTCCAGTTCGGTGGTATCGTCGAGCGTTCCGGAACACGGATGTTCCGGTTCCAGCGCCATGCCACACTCGGGACAAGCGGCCGGAACCGGGCTCCGTACGCCTGGACACATCGGACAGATGTAGGCGGTCGGCACCGCGCCATGGGCCGCCCCGTGGGCGAGCTTCGCGGGAGCGACGGCTTCACCCAGGAAACGGCGGCGGCAACTCTCGCAGCAAAAGTAAAATGTCTGTCCGTCGCGCTCGGCGCGCAAGGGCGAACGTTCGTCCACCACCATGCCGCAAATAGGGTCTATCGCCATAAGTTCCGTGCTGTCGGTCTATCGTTCGCGGTCACCGGGCAGTCGCGGGTGAACTTGCCATCTTTTCGGTGAGGTAATCTTTTGGGAAGCGAACGTTCTCGGTGACGCGCCGCAGGTTGTACCGCATCGGTTTCGAACCAACGGAGCCACGTCACGGGTTTCACGACCGCCGTTCGTGTCGCCCGACGACCATTCTACGCCAGCGTTGCTCGTGCTCGCTCCGTTGGCGGAAACAACCTCGCCAGTTTGTCGCCGCGCGGGTAAACTCGCGCCGTGGCGATGACGAAACGCGTGTTTGGTCCGTCCAAACGCGTCGCTCAATGCCTGTTCGCGGTCTTCGCGGAGGACGAAAAGTGCCGCCAGCACACCAGGAACGAGTTAGTGGCCGTTCGACGCGAAGGGGCGATCATCGACTCGGGCGGGCGTTGATCGTAGGCGCTGTCGGCGCTGTCGTCGCGGGCGGGTTGGCGGCGTTCGCGGTTGGAGCGCGGGCCACTCAGTTCCCGCCGCGTCCGCCGTTCCCCATTCAAACTCAACCGGCCGCGTCGAACCAAGGCAAGTCAGCGGTCGGCGCGCCACCCGGCAAGAACACGCCGGCCGCGAAGCCTCCCGTATCGACCGCGAAGCCGACACCGCCAGCCGGTGCCAAACCGGCAACCCCGGGGAACGCCAAACCAGCGAGTCCGGGGGCTTCGATGACGACGCCCGGTCGAACTGGCCGGCCGCGGCTCTTGGGCGACCTTTTGCCGCCAGGCGCGGCGACGAACCCCGAGTCGGAACGGCGACGGCCGCCGCGGCAACCGCTCGATCCCCAGCGGGCGGCGGCGGCCGGCTTTCGCAAACTGGAAAGCAAACATCTGACGTTGTACACGGACTTGCCGAGCATTCCGGCGGTTGACGAATTGCCGGCCGTGTTCGATTTGGCGATCGATCCGTGGTGCGAATACTTCGGAGTGGAGCGACGGACGGTCGACGGTTGGCGGCTGACCGGGTATCTCATGCGGGACCGCGAGCGGTTCCTGGCGGCCGGTGCGATCCCCGACTATTTGCCGAAATTCGAAAACGGGTTTCAAGCGGGCGACGAGATCTGGTGGCGGGATGATCCGGCCGACTATTACCGCCGCCATTTGATGCTTCACGAAGGCACGCACGCTTTCATGAGTCGCTGGTTGGGTGGCGTCGGTCCGCCATGGTTCGCGGAGGGGTGCGCGGAATTGGTGGCGACACACCGCTGGATCGACGGACGGCTCACCATGCGTTATCTGCCCCAAGACCGCGACGAGACGCCGAATTGGGGGCGAGTGAAGATCGTGCGGGACGACTTCGCCGCTGGACGTGGCATGTCGCTGCCCGCGATTTTTAGTTACGACCTGCAATCGCATTTGCGGGTTGAGATGTACGGTTGGAGCTGGGCCGCCGCCCAGTTCCTGGACGCTCATCCGCTGTCGCGAACCGCGTTTCGCGCCCGCTTCGCCGACGCTCGCGAAGAGGGCCCCGAATTGACTCGCCGCATGTTGGCCGACATCGGCGAGTCGGCTGGGAAGCTGTCGGAAGAGTGGCAGTTGTTCGCCGCCGAGGCGGACTACGGTTACGACGTCGCGCGAGCGGCTGTGAAGCATCAACCGAGCCAACCATGGATGGAACCCGAGGTGCGATTGAAAGTCGCCGCGAACTTGGGATGGCAATCGACGGGAATCGAATTGCGAGCCGGCGAAACCTATGAAGTGGCGGCGGTCGGACGGTATCGGTTGGTTGCGGGGCCGCCCGAGTGGCCTTGCGAGCCGGGCGGGGTGACGATTCGCTATCACCGCGGCTTGCCGCTCGGCATGCTGGTCGGCGCCATTCGCCCCGACCCATTGCCCGCCGACACGCTCACACCGCTCGCCCGCCCCCAACCGATCGGCCGCAAACGGCTCATCGAGCCCGAATGGACCGGCACCTTGTATCTGAAGATCAACGAGCCACCCGGCGAACTGGCCGACAACGACGGCGAGCTACTGGTAAGAATCCGCAAACCGCCCCAGTAGCCCGAACGGTGTGGGTTCGCCAAAGAAAAAACTCGCGTATTCAACATAGGACACGCGAGTTTTTTGGGGGGAGTTCGAAACGGGAGTTACTGCCTTCGAACCGGCCCGCGCGTTATTGCGCGGTTCCATCGGAGGTGACGCTCTCGACATGCTCTCGACGGACAAGATGTCCGTCGTACATAAGGTTGATCGATGTTCGAGCGGCGATTGGCTATCGAGTGGCCGGACTGAGATCGCCCTTCTTTTCTTTGTACGACGGACATCTTGTCCGTCGACGCTGGGGCCGGCATGCTTCGAGCCGGAACGTGCGTTGTGCGCGGCGCGACTGGAGG
>CAIXSC010000981.1 GCA_903921945.1 uncultured Planctomycetaceae bacterium | reverse complement strand
GGCATCATGCTTTCCGGCATCATGCTTCGCCGAAGTCGACTTGCGTTTTCCTTCTTCGCTGTCCTTGCCGCGGCTTCGACTTTCCGTGGTTCGCGGGCTTTGTCGAGAGGGAAGCGACTTCATAGTGGGTGTGTCTCGTGGACCGCTTGACTTGCCGCCATCGCGTCCACTGTCCTTGGACTTCGCTTCTCCGCCCTTCTTGCCGTGATCCTTGCCGCCGTGATCCTTGCCGCCGTGATCCTTGCCGCCGTGATCCTTGCCGCCGTGATCCGTCGAGCCATGTTCGCGACTCGATGCTTCTTTCGAACCTGAGTCTTTTCCGCTGGCTTCTTTGCCGCCCGAATCCTTGTCCTTATCCTTGTCTTTGTCTTTATGCGCGGGCTCTTTGGTGGCGTCGTCTTTTCCACTCGGCGCTTTCGCATCGTCGCGAACGCCCGCCTTTTCGAGCGACGCGCGGACCAGCGCTTCGCGATCTTCCGGCTCTTGCCTTACCACAGCGAGTTCATCGTCGCGCCGTTGGCGTTTGGGAAGTCGGTCTTTGGAGTCGGGATCGATTTCCGCGAGGATTTGCCGGATGCGGGGCGAGAACGGCGGTCCGGCGGCGAAGTCGGCGCCAAGTTGGTGGAGCAACGACGCGAACTCGAGGCCTTTGTTCTTCGGAATGGCACGTTCCAAACCTGGCACGTGAAGCTTGGCCACTTCGGCAGGCGTGACCACCGCGAGACACATTAGGGCGTCGAGCGCGCCTTGGCAGCACGGGATCGAATGTCCGCCCAATCCATGCTGAACGACGAAGGCGATCAGGAACGGATTGCCTTGCGCGTGCTTCTCGATGTCCTTTTCCGACTTGCCGAGATTTTGTTTCACGAGCGGCTCGAGATCAAACGCGAAATTCGATTCGAAGACCGACTGCAAGGCGCGTTTGATTTGTTGAGCCGTCCGTTGCGGCCGGGGGAGGTTGGCCAGTTGCTCAGCTAGTTCGGCGACGGTTGTCACCCGTACTTCGTTCCAGTCGAAGTACGCTTGCTGAAGGCGGGCGAACGCTTCATCCGCCGCTTCCGGCCTAGCGTTCTCCAGACAGCACGCGTAGAGCAGATGTTCGAGGATCGTCCGCTCAACCGGGGCCTCCGCCGCCTTGTAATGCTTCTTGAGCACTTTATGGACTTTGCCGATCAACGCGGCACGATTCGTAACAGTCATATGAGAGACCATGCCGGCGACCGGCGGCGTGGAGGTGTGGACCCGGCCGATCGCCGCTGAGCGACTGGCTTCGATGCCAGTGCGCCACGCGAGCGGCCGGCGGGGCGTTGCTGATTGTTCCTCGATTTCCTGCGTTCCGATGGCCGGCGATTGTCCGCGAACCAATCTCGAGACCTGCGCCGCGGCCCTTCGCCAGGAACTCGATGTTTTCGTGGGCGAACCCTTTCCGTCGGATCCCGTGCAACGGTTTCCGCTCTTTCAACCGACTCGCCGGCGACTATCTCGCTTGCGGTGAACTCATCGCTAAGTTCGTCACTAATCTTCCCGCTCGACTGGCTGCTTAACTTGCCGCTCGACTTGCCACTCAACCTGCCGCCGAACGGCCCCGATCACTTCCCATCGTCTTCGATCCCGTCTGCCGACTCTCCATCTTCCTCTTCTCTATCTTCATCATCGTCATCGGAGTCATCAGCGTCATCTGGGTCATCAGTTTCATCCGAGTCGTCTGACACATCGTCGATCTCGTCTGGATCGACGAGTGTCGATTCTCCGGCTGACTCGGGCACGACCGCGGGAGCGGCCGGCAAGACACCGCGTAAGATCTCGGCGACTGCGATGGAGTGTTTGACACCTTGATCCAGCAGGAAGACAAGCCGCGGTGTGTAACGGGTGTCGATTTTTTCGGAGAGCAGATGTTGGAGGAAGCCAGCGGCGTTTTGCAGACCGCGTAGGGCGAGGTTCTGCTGGGTTTCGCCGCCCATGATCGAAACATGCACTTTGGCGGACCGCATATCCGCAGCCACCTCGACGTATGTCACGGTCACATTTTTGACCCGCGGATCCTTCAATTCCGTCAAGATGGCCATGCTGACCACCTCGCGAATCGCCTCGGCCGCCTTCAACAATCTACGAGAACTCATCCGGTCTCCGTTTCCCAACCACCCGCGAAACCGCCCCGCAATAGCACGACCACTTACACGTCAGCTCGCACTTCAGCTCGCATTCGCCAACCGCCCGCCGCCGCTACAGCGTCCGCGCGACCTCTTCGATCTTGTAAGCCTCGAAGATGTCGTCCTTCTTCACGTCGTTGAAGCCTGCCAAGCGGATACCGCATTCCATGCCGCGCGACACTTCCTTCGCGTCATCCTTCTCGCGTTTGAGCGAGTCGATGGCGTATTCGCCGATGACCCGTCCATCGCGGAAAACCCGCACGCGGCAACCGCGTTCGATGGTGCCGCGAGCGACGTAGCAACCGGCAACCGTGCCGACGCGGCTGATCACGAACGTCTGTTTGACGATCGCTTGGCCGAGTTCGACGACGCGTTCTTCCGGCTTGAGCTTGCCTTCGATCATCGCCTTGATGTCGTCGGTCACCTTGTAAATGATGTCGTAGCGGCGGATTTCCACTTGGCGTTCCTCCGCCAACGACCGCGCCGCGTCATCCGGAATGACGTTGAACCCGACGATGACGGCGTTCGAAGCGCTGGCCAGAGTAACGTCCGCGACCGTGATGCCGCCAACCGACGCCTGCAACAGCTTGAGTTGCACCTCGGGGTGGCTGAACTTGCTGAGTTCCTTTTGGATCGCTTCGATCGATCCGCGAACGTCGGCACGCAAGATCAAACTTAGCGTGACGGTTTCGCGTTTTTCGCCAATGCGACCTTCGGACAGGATCTGCTGGAATTGCTCGAAGGACACGCGCGAAGTGCCCGCAAGGCTGGTCTCGCGACGAGCGTTCGCACGAGAGGCGGCGATTTCACGAGCCTGAGCGATATCGGTCAGGACGTGGAAAGCGTCGCCCGCCTGGGGCGCGATGTCGAGGCCGGTGAGATTGACCGGTGTGGACGGACCGGCTTTCTTCAAACGGAGATCGGGCCGCAACGTGTCGTACATCGCTTTAACGCGTCCATGGGACGCGCCGCACACCACAATGTCGCCCACATTCAGCGTGCCGTTCTTGACCATCACCTTCGCAATGACGCCGCGTCCCGCCTCCTGTTCGGCTTCCAAGCAAACGCCGGAGGCCGCCCGGTCGGGATTCGCCTTGTATTCGTGCAGATCGGCGGTCACGAGCAACGTTTCCAGCAGTTCATCCAGCCCCTGGCCGGTCATGGCCGAGCAGCGAATGACTTCGACGTCGCCCGACCATTCGCTGGGCATCAATCCCTGTGCGGCAAGCTGTTGAAGGACCCGATCAGGCTTGGCGCCCGGCAAATCCATCTTGTTGAGCGCCACGACAATCGGCACGCCAGCCGCCTTGGCATGGCTGATCGCCTCTTCGGTCTGAGGCATCACTCCGTCATCCGCGGCGACAACAAGCACCGCGATGTCGGTGACATTCGCGCCACGAGCCCGCATTTCCGTAAACGCTTCGTGACCCGGCGTGTCCACGAAAGCGATTTTGCGTCCATTCTTGGCGATCTCGTACGCGCGGATGTGCTGCGTGATGCCGCCCGCTTCTCCCGAGGCGACATTGATGCCGATGATGCGATCCAACAGCGACGTCTTGCCGTGGTCGACGTGGCCCAGAAACGTCACCACAGGCGGCCGCGGTTTCAGCGCTGCCGGATCATCCGCCTCTTCCTTGAACTGGCCGAGCAGCGTCTCTTCGAGCGATTCGGGAGCCTTGATTTCGATGTCCAGTCCCAACTCGGCGGCGACCAGTTCAACTTGGTCGAGGTTCAGATTGGCATTGATATTCACGGGGATACCCATGGTCATCAACACCTTGAGGATTTGCCCGGAACCAACACCGGTCGCCTCGGAGAATTCGCGGACAGAGCAAGGCGCTTCGACCTCGATCTTGTCTTTTCGTGGCGCAGCCGTGCTCACACCGACACTGCGACGCGTGAGCCGCCGAGCGCGGCGACGCGCCAGCGAATCATCATCTTCATCGCCCGGGCTGGCCGCCTTATCGACGGGCTTCAGTTTACGAGCCTTTTGCCGGTCGGCTCGCGAACTGGCCATTCCGGCCAATTCCTTCTCCGCTTCGACGGTTTCCGGTCCACCGTCGCGTTGCTTGCGGGAACGGCCCCCCATCGCCTTCCCGAGAGGCGTCTCGCCAGCAGCGGCTGGAGCCGGTTGTTGACCCCGTCCACCAGCGCCCGCGCCAGCACCAGGCCCGCCGCCGGATCCCGGCCCGCGTTCCCCTCCTGCCGGCTTCGGCTTCCGCGCATCAGGCTTTTGTGTCAGATGTTCCAGGGGCGGCCGAGCCCCAGCTTTCGCACCGCGAATCGCTTCCTTCGGCAAGCGCATTTCCGGCTTCTGAGCCGGCGGCTCCGAGGCCCGCTGCGCTGGCGTTGGTTGCTTGACTTCCGGCAGCTTCGCAAGATTGATGACGGGCTCGCGCCGCTTCAGCGGTGGCGTCTTGCCCGCGTCAGCAGGCTCGCCGGGCTTCTTCCCGCCGCGGTTTTCCAGAATGCGAATACGCCCCGTCGCTCCACCTGGCGGCATGTAGTCCTGCCGTGTGAAACCGATGGGCGGTTGACCGCTCGCACCGGGCCGAGGGCGAATCGAAGCGCCCGTGGGGCCTGCGGGAGCTGTGGTCGGAGCCGCTGCACCGCCGCCAGCGCCGCCACTCGACTCACTCACAGCCCGACCCGCTAGCCCACTTATGATCGGCGACACAGGAGCAACCGCAGCTCCTTCCGCGCCGGGCACGGCTGTTATGGAAGCAGCGTTGGCATTCGTGACCGCTGCCGCGGAAGATGTCGCGGCGGCAGATGCTGCCGTCGCTGTGGAATCGGCCAACGACGATCCGCCCGACGCCTTTTCAAGCGAATCGGCAGCCGGTCGCCGGTCGGCAGCCAAGCTACCGCCCCCTTTGGCGCCGCCTCCGCTGACCGACGACTCGCCGGCGATACTGGCCGCCGGGGCGGTGATCGGCGTGACCGGCATGGTGCCGGCTTCCGACGAATTCATGGAAGAGAAACCGGTGACGCGATCTTCGGTTTCCGAAGCCGTCTCCACGACTCGGGCCCCGGCTCCAGCCAAACTCGTGCCGGCTACGCGACCGGAGGACGAACCACTCGTGGTCGCCACAGGCGCGTCAGCGGTGGTCGTGTCCGCGATCGAAGCGGCAGCCGGCCCCGCGAAACCGCTGTTTGCCGAAACGGAAGCGGGCTCCATGGGATACGGAGTCGACGCGGTCGGCTGCGTCACCGCCTGCTCGGAGACCGTCGGCGTCGCGGACGCAGCGCCCGACAAACCTGTAGGAACGGTTGGCGACGCCCCTGTGACCGCAGGCGTCACGGTGGACGAACTTCCCCCGGACGTGGGCGGGAGGTATTTAGGCCGCCCCGGAATCGGCTGGTTGGCCGACGGCGGAATCGGAGTCAAATCCGGTCCGGCGGCAGGTCGGGCAGCCGGGCGTCGAGCGGCACCGGCGAGAAACGCCTTCAGCTTGACAACCTCGTCGTCGTCCAAGCTGGCCAACGCGGACCCCTTGCCGGGAATCCCGGCTTTGACACAGAGGTCCGCCAATTCCTTGCTGTCAATCTTCAGGTCTTTAGCTAGTGCGTAAATCCGAATGGGCACTTGTGCCCTCCTCTTTCGTTCCCAAGCATGATGTCCGACAGGTCACATACGCTGGGTCTCCTTGCGACCTCGTTTACCCTTGCCCTGCCGGCCCATGTCGAGAAACACCCGCATGATCGTACTCGAATCAATTCCCTGCCGAAAGCGGCTGCCGTGATTGGCGTTACGCCCTGCCGGCCTAGCCCTTATCCGCCTCGGCTTTTCCCGAATCCGCCTTACCGGCTTCGGCGCGTCCCCCAGCCGGTTTCACCTCATCGGTCCCTTGAGCAATGCGCTCCAGTTCCCGCTGCCGCCGTCTTTCCGCCGCCGCCGCCTCTTCCGCCTCGGTGGCCCGCTCTTCCGCCTGCTCCACAATGTGCTGAACCTGCTCTTCCGACAGTTCCCCCATCTCCATCAACTGGTCGGGTTCAATCACAGACAAATCGTCGTAGCTGAGAAAGCCTTGCTCGACGAGTTTCTGGGCCAGGTCTTCCGGCATACCATCGATCGAACTGAAACCGGTCACAGCGCGATCGATCTGCTTCTCCAATTCGTCGCCCGTCATGATCTCGATGTCCCAGCCGCACAGTTTGCTGGCGAGCCGAACATTTTGCCCGCGTTTTCCGATCGCCAGCGACAACTGGTCCTCACCCACGAGCACGATCGCGCGACCTAGCATGTCGCACAACAGAACTTGATCGACCTTGGCGGGTTGCAGCGCGTTGGGAACCAGCACAAGCGGATCGTCGCTCCATCGCACAATGTCGATCCGCTCGCCGCAGAGCTCCTCGATAATGTTCTTGATCCGGTTTCCTCGCACGCCCACGCACGCACCGACACAATCGACACGTTGATCCGTGCTGCTGACGGCCACTTTGCTGCGGTACCCCGGCTCGCGGGCCATCGCGTTGATCGTGATCACGCCGTCGGCGATTTCCGGAATCTCCTGCTCGAATAGACGTTGCACCAGTTGCGGTCGAGTGCGACTGAGAACCACCTTGACGCGATTACCTTGCGGTTTGACCTCGAATACCACCGCCCGAACCCGCTCGTTCGCATGGTGCGACTCGCCGGGTATCTGCTCGCTACGCGGCAAAATCGCCTCGACATGGCCGAGCGACACCGTCGTCATGTAATCGTCAGCCCGTTGCACAATCCCGCTGACCATCTGGCCAATCTGAACCCCGAACTCTTCCAACAACGCGTCCCGTTCCGCTTCGCGAATCTTTTGAATGATCACCTGTTTCGCGGTTTGGGCGCCAATACGGCCAATCAATTCGGGGTCAAGCGGCGAACCATCGTACGAGCCAGTCAAGGCGCCGCTCTTGCGATCAATGTGAATCGTGACATCGGCTTCTTCGCCGTAGTGCTTCTTCGCGGCCGACAACATGGCCGACTCGATCGCCAGAAACACCACCTCGGGCTCGATATTTTTATCGCGATGCAACGAGTCGACGATTCGCAACAGTTCGTTCGGATTCATACCACTCTCTTTCTCAGCCCTGCGATGTCCGCTCATCCCACCGTTCAAGTCCGCGGTCAAAACACCGCGCCTCGCGCGAGTCGAATTCGACCACTACTTGCGTACCAACGTCGATCTTCGCGGAGTGATGTCCCGGCAACTCGACCGTGTCAGCACCCTCGTTCCGAATCCGGCCCCAAACCCAGCCACGAGCAAGGGCGGAAGCGAACGACAGTTCCCAATCCCCCGACCCTAACGCCCCATGAACGCCTTGAACGCCACTCGGCGGATCGAGCGCCACCAAAGCCCAGGCTTTGTCCTCCCAGTCACGACGCTCGACTACTTGCCCGCTACTGGTCGCCACCGCCCCGGCCACACCGTCGCGCCCCACCACTTCCCCGCTTAGTTTTTCTCCGTTCGAACAGGCGGCGAGCCGATCAAATCTGACCACCACCTGCTCCGACGGCCACACTGCCAACATGGGGCGTGGACGTCCACCATCGCCAGCCGGCCTACCAGCCACCTCGTCAACTCCAACTACCCGAACGCCTGCGGATTGATCATCGACGACTGCTTGGCCGTTGCCCGGCACCGCGATCTCCGAACGAACTCCCGCATCGACGTCAGCCTCAATTCCCGCATCAGTTCCCGCATCGATGTCCAAGCCGTGGGGTGACAACTGCGGCGAGCGAAAGCGGAACATCTTACGCCTCCGCGGCCCCACCATTTCACCCGTGCCAGCCAGACCGCTCAACCATCCGTCCCACCACCACGCCATCACCTTCAAGTCGCGAGGACGTTCGCGCAACTCGCGTTCCGTCCCCACCTGCAACAAGCGACCATCGTCGAGCACCGCGACACGATCCGCCACCGCGACCGCCTCGCGCCGATCATGCGTGACGTAGATCCAGGTTGTCCTTGTCGATCGTTGAACCCGCTTCAGTTCCCAAGCCAACGACTGCCGCCCCGGCCCGTCGATCCGACCGAGCGGTTCGTCCAGCAACAACACTCGCGGCCGCGATGCCAACGCCCTACCTAACGCCACTCGCTGTTGCTGTCCGGCCGACAATTCGGCAGGTCGTCGCGTGAACAACCCAGTCAGCCCCAGCAATTCCCCGAGTTCGACTACCGCTGGCTCCTCGGCTCCGTAGTCCCCTTCGATTTTCCCTTCAGTTCCGCCATTTCCACTGCGACTGCCGTCGCTCTCTTGACGAACCTTGCGTCGCCGCCGCTGGCGACGACTCCATTCCAGATTTTCCGCAACCGTCAAATGCGGCAGCAGCGACGCTGCGTCGGAAACCAACCCGACGTCACGATCCCACGGAGGAACGTCAGTCACTCGACTTCCATCCAGGAACACTTCGCCGGCACACGGCCGCTCCAAACCCGCGATGATCCTCAAGAGTGTTGTTTTGCCGCTACCACTAGCCCCTACAATCGCCAACAGTTCGCCGTCTTCGACCCGCAAGTCGATACTACGCACACCCCAACTCGTGGTGTCGTACTGCTTCGACACCCGTTCGAGCCGCAGGTTGGCCATACACCGTTCCATCACCCAACGATCCACCGGTTGCCGCTCCACACCGTTTCGCCTAGGAATCGATCGTGGGAATCGCGGAAGCCCGGAAAATCACACAGCCTTGCTAGGGTCCGCACCACCCGTTTTAGCGTCAACGTAAAACGTTGACGCGCCACGGCGGAACCATGCAAGGCTGTCTCAAAATTCAACTTATTGATGGCGAGCTAAAAGGTATCGGGCAGCGGTACGGGTGTCAAGTTGGGGCCGGAGGAAGCCCTTCGCGACGCAGTCCAACACCGTCTGGATGGTTCGCTACCCCTCCGCAGTTCGACAAGGTTGTCCCACCGCACTTGGTTGACGGAGCGCCCGCGTCGCTAGTACACTCGCCTGAACGTCCATTCCGCAAACTAAACCCCACTAGCGGCGGGTTTCTCATTATGGCCCACTTCATCGTCGCGACCGGCGCGGAGGCCAACCGCAAGCACGAATTGACCGGCGCCGAATGCGTCATGGGAAGGCTCCCCGAATGCCAGATCGTGATCACGACCGGTTCGGTCAGCCGTCAACATGCCAAGGTGACGCAGGACGGCGGCGAGTACTACATCGAGGATTTGAAGAGCCGCAATGGCACATTCGTGAACGACCGGCAACTCGCGGACCAAGAGCGTCGGCGGCTCATTGACGGCGATCGGGTGAAGATTTGCGACATCGAGTATGTCTTTCACTCGGAGCTTGAAAAGCCGGCGACGGTGAATTCGCCGGGGGCGACCATCGTCGATCGGGATGTGACGCGGCAATGGCCGGCGGGCGAGATTTTCGATCAACAAGGTGGCGGCTCGTCAACGGTCATGGGCCGCTTGGACGTTTCGTCGAACCGCCTGCCGCTTCACGTGACTTCCAGTCCGGAGACGCGATTGCAAGCGATGCTGGAAATCACGCAAAGCCTCGCGAAGACCCTTGCGCTCGACGAAGTCTTGCCACAGGTGCTCAACAGTTGCTTCAAGATTTTCCTACAGGCTGACCGCGGGCTGATCGTGTTGAAATCGGCCACAGGCCAGTTGATCCCCCGCTGGACCAAGACGCGGCGGGCGAACCAGGACGAGACGATTCGCATCAGCCGCACGATTGTGAACCGCGTCATCGAATCGAAAGAAGCCGTGCTGCTCGCGGACGCCGCGAATGATTCGGCGTTCTCCAACAGCCAGAGCGTGGCGGATCTGCGGTTGCGGTCGGCGATGTGCGCGCCGCTGATTGACAGCGCCGGAACAGCCTTCGGCGTTCTGCAGATCGACACCGTTGATCAACGAGCGCGCTTCAAGCAAGACGACTTGGAAATCATGACCAGCATCGCGTCGCAGGCGGCGATCGCGATCGACAATGCCCAGCTTTACGACCAGGCACTGCGGCAAAAAGCGTTGCAGCGGGATTTGGAGCTGGCTCGCGAGGTCCAAAAGGGGTTCCTGCCGGACGCTTCGCCCGATTTTCCTGGCTATGAGTTTTTCCACTACTATCAGCCAGCGGAATTCGTCGGCGGCGATTACTTCGATTACATCCCGTTGCGCGACGGACGCGTGGCCATCATCGTGGCGGACGTCGTGGGGCACGGGATCGCCGCCGCTTTGTTGATGGCGAAGTTGTCCGCCGAGGCGCGCTACAGCCTCGTATCGGAACCGGACCTCTCCGCGGCGCTCGCGCGATTGAACAACCGCATCACCGCCCTGGGGATCGAAAAGTTGATCACCATGGTCTTGGTGGTGCTCGACCCGCGCAGTCACGAGGTTTGCGTGATGAGCGCTGGCCACATGGCGCCGGTGGTGCGCCGCACCACGGGCGGAGTCGAGGAACCGGGCGATGGCAATGGCGGCTTCCCGCTCGGACTCATGGAAGATTCGGACTACGAAATCGAGAGAACCACGATCGCCCCGGGCGAGTTGTTTGTTCTCTATACGGATGGCATCAACGAGTCGTGCGCGCCCAGCGGCGAGCAGTACGGGACGGATCGCATTCGCAAATTCGTCGGCGGATCCGCCGATGGCCCCGCGGAGCTAGGTCGCCGTCTTGTCGACGATGTCCGCGGCAATATGGGACCTGGGGCGACCCAGGAAGACGACATGTGCTTGGTCTGCTTCGGCCGTTCGCGGTAAGCGGCGGACTGGACCATTGTCCGATCCACCTCCGGGGCCGGCGGTCCCATTGGCGCCCAGCGCTCTTTTCGCGGCGCTACGCCGCAGTCCGACGTTCTCCTTGGGTCCTTCTGGGTTTCCTGGGGGTCGCCATCGCATGAGTCGCAGGGTGCGGCGCAAGCCGCGCTGGCTTGCGCCGTGGCGCGGAAGTTCGGCGAGGCACGAATCTTCGGCGGGATCCCCATGAATCCCGGATGGACCAGTTATTCTTCGGTCGCCCCTTAGGCGTTCAACTGCGCCGCCCACGCAGCCAGATCCTCCTGGCCTTTGCGATGGCAGAAATCGCCAAGCGTCTCGTTTTCCTGGCGGGACTGTTTGTAGTAGGCCAACAGCGGCCGCAACGTCGCGACCACTTCTTCTTCGGGCACCATGTCCTGGTATTGGAAATTCAGTCGATCACCCAGCAATCGGCCGCCGACCAGGATCGTGTACTTGCCCTTGGCACGGCCGACCAGACCGATGTCCGAGTTATACGGCCGCGCGCAGCCGTTCGGGCAACCAGTCATTCGGACCGTGAATCGCTCCTTCGCTAGCCCGAGACGCGCAAGTTCCGTTTCAAGCTGGTCGATGATGCCCGGAAGCGAACGTTCCGCCTCCGTGATCGACAATCCACAGGTCGGCCAAGCGACACACGCCATCGACCAGCGGCGG
>CAIXSC010000980.1 GCA_903921945.1 uncultured Planctomycetaceae bacterium | reverse complement strand
TCGATCGACCGCGCCGGCGTCTCCATCCAGACGATCTCGTAGCGATCGTGACAAGCGTTCTTCAGCGCCAGTCCTTTGTAACCCGCGTACGCCTGCCACATGCCGGGATTCGCGTACCAGTCATCCACGGCGATCGTCGTGTTGCCGGGCACCCAGGCGCTGCCGTCCCAGGTCAGGATCACCGCCGGCGCGGAACCGCCCAGCACGAGATCGCCCAGCAACTGAAAATGCACGATCGCCTGCGGGACGTCCGCCAAACGCACCACGCCCCACTTCGTTCCGGTGCCCGGTTCGCGCCACAGGATGCGAGCCCCGCCGATCACCTTCGCTTCCAGCGACGCGGTGTTACCGGGCGCGATGTTCGCGAATTGCAGATCGTCGCCGCCCTGCGGCACGTTGATCTTCGCCAAGCAAGCGCCGGCGATCACCGCTTCGCCGACGAACCCCGGCGCGAGGTCGTCCTTCAGGATCACGAAACGGCCGCAATGGGAACTCGTCGGCGCGACACCCACCAGCACGATCTGGTTGCGGAATCGGTCGGGCTGCGATTGCGGATCGGCCACGGGCCCGTTGATGCCGAGCACCGAGTAACGCGGGAGGTGGCCGCCGGTCGCATTCTTGACCAGCACGACGACCGGCGAGAACTCCGGCAGCTCGCCCTCGGCCGCTTGGTTCAGTTGCTCGCCTTGGAGGAACCGCGCCGCGTCGACGAACGCATTCCAGTCGCCCGCGGGAAGCGAGCGGATGCGTTGGCCAGGGGCGACTTTTTCGAGGTTCGACATCGGGCGGCTCGCTTATCCGAATCCGAAGAGTTGGGCGAACGCGAACCGCTCGTAAACCTTCTCGACGTAGGCGTGCACCGGGATCGGGAACACGAACCCCGCGTCCTCGATTTTCTCGTACCGCACCCACAGGTAGTCCCAGCCCGCTTTGTTCGGCACCGTGATGTCGCCCACCTTGATGTTGGTGCGGTTCTCGGAGGCGGCGAATTTGAACGTCAGCGGGATCGGCTTCACGCGCTGGCCCGCGACCGTGGGAATGTCCCCCTGGCCGCTGCCGCCCAGGAACAACAGTTCGCCGGCTGCGAATCCCAGCCACGTCGCGGAGTTCACCTTGCCGGTGTTTCGGGCAATGTTCGCCACGAACGTGGTGGTGACCGCCTGGGGCGCGTAGTACGCCGTGATGCTGAACTCGAGTTTCGGCACCACGATCTCGACGCCCTGGACCTTCTTGCCGTCGTAGTTGGTCGCGCTCAGCAGGTCCGGCGCTGGGTTAGTTTGGCTGCGCTCGCTGCGCCAGAGCGTCTGCAGCGACTGAGTGATCTTGTGAGTGCCGCCCGAAGTGTCGAAGTTAAAATGCCACGTGCCGGGCTGGGGCGGTTGCTGGGACTGCTGTTCGTCCTCGGTGCCGTAGCGGACGGTTACCTCCCACGAATCCGGCCCTGTGGACGTCGGTGTGGCCTCCTGACGCACGAGGGTTTCGGAGTTGACCAAGTAGGCCAAGGGCGCGACCGCGAGCGCCCCGTTGGCGGCGTCGATCTCGCTGGTGGTCCCGAACACCACGTAAGTGAACTCGATCGACGAACCGTTGTTCGTCGTCGCGTTGACGAACTTGGCTCGCGGAGACCCGGCCTTTTCGTAGACGGTGAGGCTCATTCGAACGCCAAGCCTCCCTCTTCGATGTCATCGCGGATCGCGGCCAGATGCTCTTCCATCGCTTCGGTCGCGTTGGCTGTGCGTTCGGCCGCCGTGTCGGGCCCCGACCGACCGAGGAGGCCGGCCACTGCGGCGCTAAACGTCCCCAGCGCTGAACCGCCCGGCGCGGTGACCGGCAGCGGCGACGATTGGCCGACATGGTCGAGCAGGCCCGACAGTTTCTTCTTGCGCTTCTCGGCCTGATCCTCGCGCGCTTGCTGCGCCACTTGCGTCGCGTCGTCGAGGCGTCCTTGAGCCTGGGTCAGCCGATCGCGCGAGGCTGCGATTTCCTGTTCGCGATTCCGCGCCGCCGCCGCCTTCATCTGACCGGCTTTGTCGGC
>CAIXSC010000979.1 GCA_903921945.1 uncultured Planctomycetaceae bacterium | reverse complement strand
TGATCGCCTTCCTGCGGTCCGCGAAATGATTCCATCGAAGGAGCTTTGCTTTGCGTTCGTTCACAACCATGGACCCGCCGCGAACCGCGGCCGTGTGGCGATTCAATTACCGCCCTGTCATCGCTTCCGTGGCCACGCTCGTCATCGCGTGTTTCGTCGCGGGGGACTCGCGGTGCCGCATGGCCGGCGCCGTCGAGATCTTCGCGCCGGGGGCGAAGCTGGAAGTGGTCGCGGGCAAAGGGGCCGGCGGTGAAGGACCGGCGTGGCACCCGAAGCTCGGTGTCCTTTCGAGCGGCAACGGCCACATCATGCAGTGGACGGTCGGCGGCGAGTCGCGGATTTACCGGGAAGGGGCCGGAACCAACGGCCTGCTGTTCGACAAACGCGGACGGTTGTTGGCCTGCGAACCCAAACTCCGCCGCGTGACTCGCCAGGAGCTGGACGGCAAGCTGACGGTGCTGACCGATAACTACGAGGGCAAAAAATATAACCAGCCGAACGACATCACGGTCGATTCGGCGGGCCGCATCTATTTCACCGATCCGCGGTACGGCAGCAAGGACGACATGCAGATCCGCGACGCGGAGGGGAAGACGATCGAAGGCGTCTATCGCATCGATCTGGACGGCCGAGTGGTCCGCATCATCGGCCGCGAACTCGAACGGCCCAACGGCATTCTGGTGTCCGCCGACGACAAGTATCTGTTTGTCGCCGACAACAATAACGACGCGCTCGGCGGCGCTCGAAAGCTGTGGCGGTTTGTCCTGAAGGCCGACGGCACGGTCGATATGGCTTCGAAGAAACTGCTCCACGACTGGGGCGCGGGCCGTGGTCCGGACGGCTTGAAGCAGGACCAACAGGGACGACTGTATGTCGCGGGCGGCTTGAACAAGCCGAATCCGCCCGCCGAACCGGCGGTCGACGTGAAGGGCGGAATCTACGTGTTCACGCCCGAAGGCGAATCGCTGGCATTCCTTCCCGTTCCGACGGACGAAGTCACCAATTGCGCGTTCGGCGACGAAGATCGCAAGACGCTGTATATCACCGGCGGCGGCGTGATCTACCGCATCCGCGTCACAACGCCCGGCCGAACCTTGCTGAACGAGTGAACGGGCCGTCTTAACCACGGATTGCACCGATGCAACGGATATCACGGCTGGAAAAGTCAGCGATGTCCTTATTCTCCTGTTCTTTCAGTGCGTTTCGGTGTTAGTCCGTGGCTGAAAACCTTGTTAATCGAGTCTTTGCCATGAATCCTTCCCGCCAAGTCGGTGCTCGACGAGTCGCCACGAGTGCCTTGTCCACCGAAGTCGCATTCGCCACCGAAACGGTTCCGGTCCCAGCCGACCACTCGAGCGTTGGGACCGACGCCGCGAGCTTCGCACGAACGCGAGGATGGCGTTTCTTGAGACGCGTGGTGCTCGCGGTGGCGATCATGGTGCTCGTTGGGGCTTCGAACCTCGCCGTTTCGAGTTGCGCCGCGCTTCGCGCCGAGGACTCGGCGAAGTCCCCGGCAAAGTCCGCAGTCAGTGGCGCATTGCGGATGGACACGGCGCCCGGATTCGCCGAGCGGACTGTGGAGTTGGCGGCTGGCGAGCTGGTCGAGGTCACCGTCTCGGTCGCCCATCCGGCTTCTTTGCCGACCAACGGGCGGCTGAAGGTCCAATGGGAAAAGCAGGGCGACGCGACCGGGCGGATTGCGAAACTTTTGCACGCGCTCGATGCTGACACGTACTTTCTCTATCGGGCGCTGGTGGCTGGGACCTACCGATTGACGGTCGCTCCCGACACGGAGCCGACCGATTTGTTCGAAGCGAACCGGTGGCGGGAAAAGGGAAGCGCCCCGCGCGTCGTCCCGATTGTCGCCGGGGCTTGGCCTGCGGACGCTCGCGTGGCCGTATGGAGCGCCGTGCGGTCGCTCCAACCGGGCGACGAGGCGGAAGCGCGGATGTTCTTGGAAGCCGAGCCGAACGATTCGTTGGAGACGGCTCAGCCCATCCGCTTGCCGGCTTCGACCGACGACTACCACGTGCAGGTGACCGGCACTGCGGACGACATCGAGTATTTCGACAATGGGCATGTTGGAGTGACTGGCGACGATTGGTTCAAAATCGAGTTTCCCGGTCCTGAGCCTCGGCTGCTGAACGCCAGCCTTTCGATTCCCGACCATCAGATCGCCGCCCAGATCCGTTGTTACCAAGCGGGCAAGAAGCCCGGCGAATGGATCGAGTACCGCGACGGGGCGAATCCCAATGAACGGGCGCATCAGCAGACCGAGGGCCATCGCGCGGCGATCAATCGCAAACTCGAACCGGGCAAAACCTATTACCTGCGAGTGGAAGCGAATTCGCCGGGCTACGAGCTCGATTTGCGAGTCGCATTGCCAGCGCCGTACGACGATCCGCGTCGCGCGGTGCGGCAAGCGTTGTTCGACCACATCGGCCAAGTAGACGCGTGGTTGACGAACCGTCCGCGCGGGGCGAGCGTCGAGCGACGGATTCGCGACACGGGCAATCTGCTGGGGACGGGCTGCATGAGTTGCCACACCCAGTCGGGCGTGTGGGGACCGGCGATTCCGTTCACGCAAGGTTATCGCGCGGGGAACTTGCAGAGTTGGCGGAATCTCGTCAATACGTGCTACCAATCGCTGCGTCCAACGAACACGTTGATCGACGCCGCGAACAACACGAGCCTCGCGCCGCTCGACACCGGGGACGGACCGGCGGGAACGCGCGTCGCTGGCCACGCGGTCGCGTCGGTCGAGCAGTTGGGACTGCCGCGGCGTCTGCAGTCGCAACAGTTGGTGCGTGTTGCC
>CAIXSC010000978.1 GCA_903921945.1 uncultured Planctomycetaceae bacterium | reverse complement strand
TCCAATTCCGCGCCGACGCGGATCGCCCATTCAGTGGACAAGTCGCCGCTTCCGTCTTCCGTTCGCGGGCCCAGGCAACTCAGAACGCGTCTGTTGAAGTGAGCGACCGCATGGCGAAATGGCCAAGTCGGTTCACGGTCGATTCGAGCCTCCACCCGGTGCGCGACAAGCGATTCGGCGGATGGTTTGCACTGCGTATCGCTCTGCGTATCGCACGGCGTATCGCTCTGCGTATCGCACCGCGAATCGCACCGCATGTCGCGCTGCGTATCACACCGTTTGTCAAGCTGCGCGGCGAGCGGTAAATCGCGGGGTGGGACAGGAATCCACTGCAGATGCTTATGCCGCTGGCTCGCTCCGGCCGCCGGTCCACCGTTGTAAAATCCCAGACCGTCGCCGGCCGCGAGACAGAACGCCAGCGCGGTGAAGTCATCGGCGTCGAGCGGCCCAAGTTGGCTGGAGTACTCGCGGGTAATCACCAGCAGGTGACGTTCAACGACGTTGAACTTGTTCAGCAGGCAAACATGGTGGGGTGGCAAATCGGTCACGTGCAACGCCGCTTCATACGGCAGGAAAGGATTGCTCGAAGCCGGTCCGGCGCCCGCCGTTGCCTTCCGCGTCAATTGGCCAACGACCCGCACGCTAAACTCTGTGCCGTGGTCGGTCATCGGGCGGACGAACGTCGGGATCGAAACCAACGCCCCGGAATCAAGTGCTGCGGCCGCGACACGATCTGCGAGTGTGAGAAGCGAATCCACATCCCCCCCTTGCTGCGGAAGCGGCAGATTTCCATTCAGGGAAGTTACAACTCGTCCCGAAACGTTATCGTATGGCAAGTTCCGCTTCGGTTCGACGAGGTGTAGCGATTGAGTGTTTCCCCGACACTCGATGTTGTGGTGGAAAGTAGCCTTGAGAATCGGCCGATTTTTCGTGTTGGGTTCGGCGAGGCGAAGAGATTCAGCGAGCGGGAATAACGCTGAAGAAAGAGTGCTCGCGATGAGTATCTCCCGTTTTTTCTCTGTGGAACATCGCGGCGATGTCGCGATTTTGACGCCGAATGTGCGTCAAACCGATTTGCGGGAAATCAACGATTTCCAGAACGAGTTGCTCGACTTCGTCGAACACTACAAGCCGGCGAAGCTTGTCGTGGATCTGTCGGTCGTCATGCGGACCAGCAGTTGGTTTCTGGGAGTGTTGCTGCGTTTAGAACGCCGTGTGGCGGCCCATCAAGGCGTCATGAGACTCTGCGGCATGAACACCGTGGTCCGGGAAGTTTTCCACATCACGGCGCTCGACCGGAAGAAGTTCCAGATTGTCGGTACGATCGACGAAGCGATCTCCGACATGGAGCTAGCCGCCCAAAGCCGGCAACAGCATCCCCGGACGGCATGAGTGTCCGCTGAGTCCCGGCCGCTGAGTGCGAGAGCAACTCCACACACGAGCCAACCACCAAGGCCCCGTGTCCTTGGTTCATGCGGACCTACCTTCCGCCAGATCGGGGCGCTACGACGCGTTCCGCACCCGGCGACTCCTGCGATGGCGCCCCACGGGTAACCCAGACCGACCTGTTTTCTGTGGCGAACCCGGAAAGTCCGGCCTAGCGCGGTGGGAATCTCGATTCGAGTTATTGCCAACAAGCGATCCGCCTGATTCGATCGACCGACCCGCCTTCCGCAAGCCGCCGCGCAGATTACGCCAAACGAGCGATCCGCCTGATTCGATCGACCGGCCCGCCTTCCGCAAGCCGCCACGCCGCTCATTCCAAGCGGTCGATCAGCGCCT
>CAIXSC010000977.1 GCA_903921945.1 uncultured Planctomycetaceae bacterium | reverse complement strand
GTCACCAAGGGATTGGTGACGTAAAAACGCGGGTGGCTGAACGGGTACCGGTGACTGAACGGGTACCGGTGACTGGAATCGCACCGGTGACTGAACGGGTACCGGTGACTGGAATTGCACCGGTGACTGAACGGGTACCGGTGACTGGAAGCGCACCGGTGAAAAAACTCGCTGGATCGCGAGTTTTCTCGTTGGCGAACCCCAAACGCTTGGGGCTAAGCTAAGCCGCCTCGTGCTGCTGCACTCGCCAGCGGAGGAACGAGTCGAGAAAGCCTTGGATGTCGCCGTCCAGCACGTCGTGGAACTGGGTGGACGAATAGCCCGTGCGAGCATCCTTGACCCGCTGGTCGGGATGCAGGAAGTAGTTGCGGATTTGCGATCCGAAGCCGGTCCGCGCTTGGCTCTTGTACTTCTCGGCGTCTTGGGCTTCGCGTTTTTCCTCTTCGGCCCGCACCATCCGCGCCCGCAGCATCTTCCACGCGAACGCCCGGTTCTTGTGCTGGCTGCGTTCGTTTTGGCACTGCACGACAATACCGGTCGGAATGTGGGTGAGCCGGATCGCGCTGCTGGTCTTGTTCACGTGCTGGCCGCCCGCGCCGCTCGCCCGGAAAACGTCCTCGCGTACATCCGCCTCGTCGATTTCCACCTTGATGCTGTCGTCGATCTCCGGCGAGACATCGACCGCCGCGAAGCTCGTTTGACGCTTGCCTTCCGAATTGAACGGACTGATCCGCACGAGCCGGTGGATCCCCATTTCACCCTTCAGATAGCCGTACGCCATCGGACCGCGGATGGCGAGCGTCACGCTTTGAATGCCGGCGACGTCGTCGGGAACACGGTCGAGGATTTCAATCGCGTAATCGTTCTTTTGGGCCCACTGCGAGTACATCCGCTGCAGCATTTCGGCCCAGTCGTTGGCATCCGTCCCGCCGTCGCGAGCGTGAATGCTGAGGATCGCGCCCGCCCCGTCATGGGGGCCGTTGAGCAGCGCACGAAGTTCGAGGTCGTTGAGCGTTGCCTCGATGCGCTCAATTTCGAGACGAACGTCTCCTTCGGCCGACGGATCATCGCCAGCCAGTTCCATCAAGCCGTCGAGATCGGCGGCGGCGGCCAGGGAATCCTCGAGCGGTTTCAGAATGAGCCGCAGCGACTTCAGTTCGCCTACGACCCCCTGAGCGCGTTCCTGGTTGTCCCAGAAACCGGGCCGCGACATTCGATCCTCAAGTTCCGACAGAGCACGTTTTTTAGACTCGAGGTCAAAGACTGTCTCGCAGTTGCACCAGCCGACGATGAATTACGTCCACCCGATTCTTCAGTTCCGCATCCATCGGATCGCTCCTTGCCGCCCGCCAACCGTGACCGCCTACATCTGGCCCGAATGTTCTGACTAAGTCGGAAAATCGTAGCCCAACAGCCCCCCGTTGGGAACCGGACGGACCGTCGACGAGCGACCAGGATCGGCCAACGGCGACTCATCGCAGCCCGGCGTTTGTCACGCCACCCAGTCGTAGCGGTCGCGAAGTGCGTCGGCGATGACCGTGGTGAGTTGAGCTTTTCGGAACGGTTTTGCGAGCACGTAGAAGACGTCGGCGGCTTGCGCCTCGCGGACGATGGTGTCGTCCAAGCCCGCCGACAGCAGAATCCAGGGAATGGCGAATTGCGATTCGCGGACAGTGCGAGCGAGCTGCAGGCCGGTGCAATGCGGCATATGGAAGTCAAGCAGCATGAGGTGGACGATCTCGCTGCGAACGATGCGCAACGCTTCCTCGCCGTCCGAGGCCAGTAGGGTCCGATACCCCTTGGGAGCGAGTACCTCTCGCAGAGTTTCCCGGAACCCGGCGTCGTCGTCGGCAATGAGGAGGGCAGGAGAGTCGACCAACATGGCGTTCACCGTCCAAACCGAACATGGAATCTAGTCCTTTTTTAACAATAATTCCCCGTTCGAATCAAGGCAATTGCGACCCGTTGCGGACGAACTGGCGGTTCCTATACTACTGGCGGTTGGGACCAGTGGGTTTCCAGGCGAAAGGCAGGAGTGCGGTGTCCGAATCATCCTCGTCGCAGTCGTTCGTCGCTCGCAACGAATTCCTCATTCGCCGCCTGTTTTCGCTCTGCGGACTTGTTCCGGTCGGGGCGTACATGGTGGTACACCTGATTACGAATTGCAGCCTGTTGGCAGGCCCCGCGAATTTCCAGCGGGCGGTCAACATGATTCACAGCCTCGGGCCTGTGCTGCCGATCGTCGAGTGGACGTTCATCTTCCTCCCGATCATCTTCCATGCCGTCATGGGGGTCGTGATCATCCGTGGCGGCTTGCCGAACACCGGCAGCTACAACTACGGAAGCAACTGGCGATACTCGCTGCAGCGGGCCAGCGGCTTGATCGCCCTGGTCTTCATTTTCGCTCACGTGTTCCATCTGCACGGTTGGTTCCATTTCCCGGCTTGGCTCGAAGGCGTCGCCGTTCCGCTGGGTGGCGCTCAGTTCAAGCCATACAACGCGGCGTCGACCCTCGGAGCCGCCTTCCAGAAGTCGGCCTTGATCCCGTTGCTGTACTTGGCGGGTGTCCTGTCGTGCGTGTTCCACCTGTCGAACGGCCTCTGGTCGTTCGGGATCCGCTGGGGCATCTGGACCTCGCCGGCCGCCATGCGACGCGCGGGCCAGTTGTGCGTGGCGTTCGGTGTCGGTCTCGGCGTGGTTTCGGTAGCCGCCACGTTCGCTCCCCGCCAGATCGACACCGTCAAGGCGAAGGAAGTGGAAGACACGATGTATAACGCGAAGGTCGCTTCGCACGACATCGATCCCGACGAAAACAAGCGTTCCCAGCCCGCTCCCGCCACGCCGAGCGAAGAGGCAGCCCCTACGAATGCGGCCCCGGCTGAAGCGGCCCCGACTGAAGCGGCCCCGACTGAAGCGGCCCCGGCTGAAGCGGCCCCGACCGGTGCGGGTGCTGCCGCGGCCTCCGACGCGAACGCGGCACCCGTGAATTCGGGCAACGTGGCGACGGGTAACTAGACAGCGAATCCGAAACACCCGGCAAGCGGCGGTTCGAACCCAAGGTAACTCAGCATGGCGAAGCAACGCGTGATGGTGATCGGCGGCGGACTCGCAGGTCTCGCCGCGACAATGAAGCTGGCGGAACTGGGCATCGCCGTCGACATGATGAGCCTTGTTCCGGTGAAACGCTCGCACAGCGTTTGCGCCCAGGGCGGGATCAACAGTGTCAACGACCTGACGCGGCAGCAGGGTGACACCGAATGGCAACACTTCGATGACACGGTGTACGGAGGAGACTTTCTCCAGCACCAGCCGCCCGTCAAGGAAATGGCCGACTGGGGCCCGAAGATCATCGACCTCATGGATCGCCTCGGCGTTCCATTCAATCGCACCCAGGAAGGCTTCTTGGATCGCCGCCGTTTCGGCGGAACGCTCTACAAGCGAACCGCGTTCGCCGGCGCCACGACCGGCCAGCAACTGCTCTACGCTTTGGACGAACAGGTGCGGCGGTGGGAGTCAGCCGGCCTTGTGCGGAAGTTCGAGTACTGGGATTTTCTCGGGCCGGTGCTCGATGGCGACGGCGTATGCCGCGGAGCGCTCGGCCAAGACTTGGTGTCGATGGAAATCCGCTCGTTCCCGGCCGACGCGGTCGTCGTCGCGTCAGGCGGGTGCGGTTTGATCTACGGCCGATCGACGATGTCGATGGTCTGCACCGGCAGCGCGGTATCGCGCTGTTTCAAGGCGGGTGCGAAGTATGGCAACGGCGAATTTATCCAGGTGCATCCGACGGCCATTCCCGGCGCCGACAAGTTGCGTTTGATGAGTGAATCGGCACGCGGCGAGGGCGGTCGCGTCTGGGTTCCGCGCAAGCCGCAAGATCAGCGCGACGCCAAGTCGATTCCCGAATCCGAACGCTACTACTTCCTCGAGGACCGCTATCCGAAATACGGCAATCTGGTGCCCCGGGATATCGCGACCCGCGAGATTTTCGACATCTGCGTCAACGAAGGGCTCAGTGTCGAACGCGATCGTCAGTGCGTGTACCTCGATCTCACCCACATCTCGAAACGCGAACTCGACCGCAAGCTCGGCGGCATCCTGGACATCTACGAGAAGTTCCAGGGTGTCGATCCGCGGACGACGCCGATGAAAATTTTCCCCGCCGTGCATTACTCGATGGGCGGCCTGTGGGTCGACTACCAACGCACGGCCGCCGGCGGGTTGCAAATCGGTTCGCCGAAAACCCATGTGACGAACGTCCCGGGACTCTACGCCATCGGCGAGTGCGACTACCAGTACCACGGCGCGAACCGGCTCGGCGCCAACTCGCTGCTAAGCTGCATTTTCACGGGCTTGGTTGTGGCGCCGGCTATCGAGACGCTGCTGAAGAACAACAAGAAGGCGGCCGCCGATCTCGACGCGAGCCTGTTCGAGTCGGCTCGTCGCGATAAGCAGCGGGAACACGACGCGTTGCTCCGACGGACGGGCGGCGGTGAGAATCCGTATGTGATCCATCAGGAACTGGGCGACATCATGACCCGAGCGGCTACGGTCGTTCGGCGGAATGCTCAACTGGACGCCGCTTACGACAAAGTCTGCGAACTCGAAGCGCGAGCCGCGAAGTGCTCGCTGTCCGATTCGGGGAATTGGACGAATCAAAACGTCGTTTTCACGCGGGCCCTGATCGACATGTTCCCGATCGCGAAAACGATCCTGAAGGGCGCGAGAATGCGCGACGAATCGCGGGGCGCCCACTTCAAGCCGGACTTCTCCATGCCCGGGCTCAAGGCGACCGATCCGGCGGAACGGCGACGCGAAGCCGAGGCTTGGTGTGATCAATTCGAGGCGAACACCAACAAGTGGCTGAAGTCGACGATCTCCACTTTGAAAGGCACCGAGCCCGAAATCACCTACGAAGATGTCGATACATCGATCATTCCGCCTCGTCCGCGTTTGTACGGCTTGGTCGGAGCCGAATTGATCGAAGAGGTTTGGAAGAATCGGCTCGCCGCCAAAAAGCCGTTGGCCGCCAGCGCGTGAATGATTTCCGAAGTCTCGCGGTAACCCTCTAGGGTCGCGGGACGTTGAAGGCCCGTCAGTACCACTTTCCTCTCGTTCCTGAACGTTGCAATCGGGGTTTATCCCATGGCCGCTTCGCACGATCACTCGCACGGGCACTCGAACGGGAACGGGCACGCGAACGGACATTCCGACGGGCACGCCGACTCGAACGGCCATGGCAAACCGGACTCGTTCGAAGTTCGCATTCTGCGGCAGGATGGGCCGGGCCAAGCAAGCTACTGGGAGCGTCATCGGGTGGCCTACGAGCCCGATATGAACGTGATCAGCGTCCTGCAGCGGATCGCATCCAAGGCGAAGACGGTGGACAATGAACAGGTGGCCCCCGTCGCCTGGGAGTGTAATTGCTTGGAGGAAGTGTGCGGCGCCTGCACGATGGTGATCAACGGACGGGTTCGCCAATCGTGCTCGGCACTTGTCGATCGCCTGCTGACCGACAATCCCGGCGAAATCGAACTGCAACCGATGACCAAATTCCCGGTGGTTCGCGACCTGGTGGTCGATCGATCGCGAATTTTCCGCGCCCTGCAACGCGTCCAGGCTTGGGTGCCGGTCGAAGGCTACTACGACATGGGTGCCGGCCCGCGACAATCCCAAGAACAGCAGGAACAGTCGTATCCGCTGAGCGAGTGCATGAGCTGCGGTTGCTGCCTGGAGGCATGCCCGCAATATTTGAAGGTCGAGATCGCTCGCGAGGAAGGCGAGACCGACGAACAGTTCGCCGAGCGTAAGAAGGCCGCCTACGACAAGAACTTTGTGGGCGCCCATGCGATCAGCCAAGCCATGCTGTTCAATTCGCATCCGACCGGCCGGATGAACGCCGGCGAACGCACCGATGCGTTGATGGGCGAAGGGGGACTGCAGATCTGCGGCAACGCGCAGAACTGTGTGGCCGTCTGCCCGAAACATATTCCGCTGACCACGTCGATTGCCCGAGCGGGTCGCGCGACGACCGTGCGGATGATTCAGCGTTGGTTCGACAAGTGACGTGAGCCGTTCGCCACCGCGTCCACTGCTGCCGGTCTCTTTCGATCCGGCGTTGCCTATTTGCGCGGTTCGCGAAGAAATCGCGAACGCGATCCGACTGCATCCCGTGGTCGTCGTCTGCGGCGAGACGGGTTCCGGAAAGTCGACGCAGCTCCCGAAGATCTGCCTGGAGCTTGGCCGTGGCCGCGAGCGGTTGATTGGCCACACACAGCCACGGCGAATCGCCGCGCGTTCGGTCGCCGCGCGGCTCGCGGAAGAGCTGGGCACGACGGTCGGCGGCGCTGTCGGTTTCAAGATTCGCTTCACCGACACGACTGGCCCGAATGCGTACGTCAAGCTGATGACGGACGGCATTCTGTTGGCGGAGACGCAAGGCGACCGCAACTTTGGCCAGTACGACACGATCATTGTCGACGAGGCGCATGAACGCTCGCTGAACATCGACTTCCTGCTCGGCTATCTGAAACGTCTCCTGCCGCGCCGTCCCGATCTGCGCGTGATCATCACGTCGGCGACGATTGACGCCGAACGGTTCAGCCAGCACTTCGCGACCGCCAGCGGTCCAGCGCCCGTGCTCATGGTTTCCGGCCGCACCTATCCGGTCGACGTGTGGTATCGGCCGCCTGGGGAAGCCGAAGATGACGACGAGCCGGACCGGGTGCTTGCGGTGCTCGACGCGGTGGACGAGCTGTTGATTCACGACCGCTACGGCGACATCCTGGTGTTTCT
>CAIXSC010000976.1 GCA_903921945.1 uncultured Planctomycetaceae bacterium | reverse complement strand
CAGCACGGGCACGCCGGCCAAAATCGAGGAAAACACCATTCGCGACGTGACCGGCAGTGTGACCGGCAGTGTGACCGGCAGTGTGGCTGGCGGCATGGCTGGCTGTGGAGCTGGCAGTGTGGCTGACGACAGGTTGGCGAAACCCGACGCGACCGCCCCGCAAGCTGGGCGTGACGCGCACGCTGAGCATGACGAGACGGGGCCCCTGCGGGCAGAGATGGCGCGGCAACCGAGCGACGCGGCGGGGCCGGAACCGGAACCCGGGAAGCGTCTCGCGCCGGCACTTGACCGGATCGAGTCGATTCTCCGCGAATGGGAGGATCATGGACCGGCATCCGCCGAATTCGCCAAACGCATCACCCAGGTTCGCAAGAGCTTCTCCAACGTCCGTGAAACGCTCGCGGCCTGCCCACGCTCCCCCGATGACGCCCAACGACACCGATGGGCGCATGAATTCCGCAACAAGCTGGTCGTCCTGCAAGTCGTCACAACGAAGATTCCGGCGTTGATGGGTTCGCCGTCGAGCCACATCCAGGCCGACATGATGGAATCCGAGTTAGCCGCGCTGGACGAAGACGCCGGTCGCTGGTTGCGCGCTGACAACGCGACTGATTCCCCTGAGTCACGCGATCGTCCCGCCAAGCCTTCGCCCGCCTCCGCCGCCGGCACTCCGCTGCCTGGCACTCCGCTAGCTAGGGCCGCGACGCCCGCGCAGCCACGAGTGACTCCAACGTCCACCGCTCCGCGTCTGAAAGTCATGCTGATCGATGACGAAAGCGCGATTCGCGGCCACTTCGCCGAGATGATCGGCGAAATGGGCCATGACTGTATCGAAGCGGCGACCGCGGAGGAGGCGCTGCGGTTCTTAGAGCGTCGCGAGGTCGACCTGATCTTGCTGGACCTGCACATGGGGGATGTAAGCGGCTTAGAGGTGCTGCGGCATGTCAACCGCGATTTCGGACTCCGGTCGATACCGATCGTCGTGATGTCGGCCGAGGATCGAGTCGAATTGATCGCTGAATGCATCGCGGAAGGGGCTGACGATTTTTTGGTGAAACCGGTGCATGAAACGATCTTTCGCGCCCGCGTGCAGTCTTCGTTGCGAAAAGGCCAGCTACGGCGAAACGAGCGGCGTTTGCATCGCCAGGTGGTCGAAGCCAAGCAGCGCGCCGATGATTTGCTCTATCGGGTGTTTCCCTACGCGATCGCCGAGGAGTTGCGGACGGGCGGAAGCGCGCAGCCTCGCGGGTACGACAACGTCGCGGTGATGTTCTGCGACATTATTGGCTTCACCGAGTACTGCGACCGGCACCCGCCGCGGGAAGTCGTCGGCCACCTGGATCGCTTGTTCACCGCCTATCAACGCGTGGCCGACGAGCATCGCGTCGAGAAAATCAAGACGATCGGCGACTGCGTGATGCTCACCGCAGGCTTGCTTCGCCGCTTCCGCAATCCCGTGTTGTCCTGCCTCTTCGCCGCGGACGCGATGCGGAAAGCCGCAAGCGAGCTCGACGGCAACTGGCAAGTGCGCATCGGTATCCATGCGGGCCCCGTGGTCGCCGGCCTGGTCGGCAACCATTACACCTTCGACGTCTGGGGCGACACGGTCAACACAGCCCAGCGGGTCGAAGGAGTCGCCGACGCCCAAGGCATCGCGGTCAGCGAACCGGCTTGGGCCCAGGTCTATGAATGGTGTGTCGGCAGGTCCATGGGCATGAAACGCCTTAAAGGCAAGCAGGAACTCGAGGTTTTTCGTTTCGAGGGCTTCCGCGAGGACGCGATCGGACAGCTGGAAAAACTGCCCTGAGCCGTCTCGTCGGCCGCCAAGAACGGCCCACCGAGCCGTTTACCGATCAGCGCACGCCGAATGACGCATCGAGCGGATTGCGCCAGAGGAGCAAAAGACGTCATTTGTGGCGGGCACAGAATCGGGCAACCGAATCGGCGCCAGGCAAATTCGATGGGAAGGGCATCTGGATGTAGGTGCGCATTTCGGTTCGGCCATGGGCTTTCTCCGTCAACTCGATACGGCGGGCGCCGACATCGCGAAAGTCATTTTGCACGGGCGCATTCCCAAATTGCGGATCCACGGAAGGGGGATCGAGTGAGGTCGGCCATCGCGACCGGATTGGTTAGACTCTGCCGTTCCACATCGGAGGTGTGAGCCAATTCCAAGGAGGGATGGACCATGTTCAAGTGGGGAGTTG
>CAIXSC010000975.1 GCA_903921945.1 uncultured Planctomycetaceae bacterium | reverse complement strand
TGGGTGGCGATCGCTGAGCCTGCCGAGTCGACGTCGAGAGACGCCGGTGGCCGTCTTGCCGGGCGACTGTCCGGCACCCCGGTCTGCTGTTCCCAATCTTGGATGGTAGCCCCGGCTTGCGGTGGGCTCGTACTGATGCGCTGCCGCATGGCGGCGTTTTCGCGCTGTCTTCAAGCTGCCTTGCCGTCGAGCTGCCTTGCCGTCGAGCTGCATTGCTGCGTTGCCGCGCTGCCGTAATGCTGCATTGCCGCGCTGCCGTAGTGCTGCGTTGCCGCGCTGCCGTAGTGCTGAATTGCCGCGCTGTTGCATTGCCGTGCTGCCGTGCCCCATTCGCCCGAGCCACTTATCCTTACAAGCATGGGCCACCTGATCGTGGGGTAATCGGGGGGAGGGTGTCGGGTGAATGCTGGCCAAAGTCGGGTTCGGCTGGTGTTCGAATTCGTTGCGGCCGAACGCGTCTTTTCTTAATATTTACGGAGCCTTGTCCTCATAAACCGGCACTCTCCGAAATTTTTTGGGAACGATGGCGTTTCGATCAGCGGTGTCAATGTGGCGGTGGAACCCTAGCCGATAGACGTAGGTGGTGGGTCAACGCGCGGTGGGCTTCGAGCGGATTGGGGCGGCGGTGTTCCGAGAAGTGCTTTTGGCGGCGAGTGAAGGCGGTGATCGATGGCAGACTTATCGGCGGAACAATTAGCCCTGTTGGCGTACGACCTCAAGCTGATTGACGAGCGGCAGTTCGAGTTGCTGCGAACGGACTTGGGGCGGTTGGCGGGTACCTCCGAGGACTTTCGGCGGTCGGCGGCGCGGCATGAATTGTTGACGAACTATCAGATCGACCGGATGCTGAAGCGGGAACGCACCGGTTATTTTTATGGCGACTACAAAGTTCTTTATTTAGCCGGCAAGGGCTCGTTCGCCCGGGTGTACCGCGCGAATCATACGAAATCCGGGAAGGTGTTCGCGGTCAAGGTCCTGCGGAAGCAGTTCCGGGACGACGTTCCGCAGACAGAGTTGTTTCTGCGGGAAGGCGAAGTGGGGTTGTTGCTGCGGCATCCCAACATTGTGCCGGTGTACGAGGTCAGCACGGATCCGGCCGCGCCGTACTTTGTGATGGACTTTGTCGAGGGGCAGAATCTACGGGACTTCGTCAAAGTGCGCCGCAAACTGCCGGTGGCCGACTGCACGCGATTGATGATCGACGTTATGGCGGGCCTGACTTACGCCGCGCAGCAAGGCATTTTTCATCGCGATTTGAAGCTCAGCAATGTGCTTGTGACCAGCCGCGGCACCGGCCGGCTCGTGGACTTCGGGCTCTATGGCACTCGGGCTTCGAACGAGTCGGCGGCGGAGACGCCCAACGCGCGGACGATCGACTATGTGGCGCTCGAGCGGAGTTCGGGGGCCCGGAAGAACGATCCGCGGAGCGACATTTTTTTCGCCGGCTGTATGCTCTACCAGATGCTCACCGGCATCGCGCCGCTGCCAGAGGCCAAAGAACGCTCGCAGCGGCTAAGTATTTCGCGGTTCCACAACATTCGGCCGTTGATGGATGTGGCTCCCGAGTTGCCCCGTGGCCTCTCGTTGATCGTGATGCGCGCTATGGAATTGGCGGCCGATCGCCGCTATCAGACGCCAGCGGACATGTTGCTCGAATTGCAGACGTTCGTGAAACGTCAAGCCAGCGAAGCGGCCGGCGGTGGACCGGGCGCCGATCCCGCCCAGGCTTCCTTGGGAGGTGCTGGCCTGGGTGGTGCTGGACAGGGTGGTGCTGGACAGGGTGGTGCTGGACAGGGTAGCGGTGTCGGCGCGACGGCGGGCGGCGGAGCGGGGATGCCGGCGGGCGCGGCGGTTGGGGCCGCGGCCGCTCAAGCGCCGTTGGGGGAACAGGAAGGCGCGAATCATACGGTGATGATTGTGGAGTCGAATTCCGACCTGCAAAACGTGTTGCGCGACAAGCTGAAGAAGCACGGGTATCGTGTGCTTGTCATCAGCGATCCGATGCGGGCTGTCGAGCGATTCAAGGAAGACCCGATGCCGGCGGAGTGCGCGATGTTTTGCGCGGGGTTTATCGGCGAGCCGGCGGTGGAGGCGTTCAATCTGCTTGCGGAAGACGAAAAGGCACGCAAGGTGCCGGCGGTCCTGTTGCTGGACGAGCACCAGATGAATCTGGCGCCACTGGCCAACCTTGCCGCCCACCGTGTGCTGCTGAGAATGCCGCTCAAGGTCAAAGATGTTCGCGACACGCTCAAGGCTCTGCTCGGCCGCCATCCCTAGCGCGCACGGTTCTGCTACAATCCGGCCCACAGCCAGCGACGGGAAAGCGAGCACGCGGCAGGGCGACGATGACGGCAGCATGGGACACGGTGGCCATCCTGGGGGTCGGGTTGATCGGCGGTTCGATCGGCCTCGGCTTGTTAGAGCGTGGCCTGTCGCGGCAAGTCGTGGGTATTGGCCGACGTCCCGCCGCGCTGCGGTCGGCGCTGCGTCGCCGAGCGATCACCTCCTGCACCACGGATATCGCCCGTGGAGTCGCGGACGCTCAATTGATCGTGGTCTGCACGCCGGTAGAGACCGTTGCGGAACACGTCGCGTCGATCCGCCGCGTCTGTCGACCTGACGCCATCATTACCGACGTCGGCAGCACGAAGGCCTCGATCGTCGCCGCCGTCGCTGCCACTTCCGCGATTGGCGGCTCTGCTGCCACTTCCGCTGCCGTGATTGGCGCCTCTGCCGCCACTGCCGCTGCTGCGATCGGCGCCTCTGCTGCCGCTGCCGCCTCTGCGAAGCGAGCCTTGCCCCCTCCGAGTCCTCGTGGCCAGTTTCTTGGTAGCCATCCGATGGCCGGCAGCGAGAAGACGGGGGTGCGGTACGCCGACGCGGCATTGTTTCATGGACGGGCGGTCATTTTGACGCCGACGCCCGACACACCGCCTGCCGTGCAGCGTCGCTTGACTCGCTTCTGGAAATCGCTCGGAGCCCGCGTTGTCTCCTTGTCGCCCGACGAGCACGATCGGTCGGTGGCGGCGATCAGCCACCTTCCGCATTTGGTCGCTTCGGCCTTGGCGGCGAGCACGGATGTCGATCAATTGCGGCTGGCGGGTGGCGGTTGGCGTGACACGACCCGCGTGGCGGCGGGCGACGTGGAACTCTGGCGGCAGATTTTCCTCGACAATCGCCAGGCGTTGCTGCCTTGCTTGGACCGTTTCCTCAACAAACTGGACGAATTCCGCGCGGCGGTCCGCGATGGAGATTCGGCCGCGTTGCGCCGCTTGCTCGAAGCTGGAAAAGAGATTCGCGATGCTGTGGGAAATTGACATTTATCCGGCCGCTGGCCAACCCGATTTGGCGGGACGCGCGGTGGCGGCGGCCGCTGCCGACTTCGGTCTCGCCGGCCAGCTATCCGTTCGTTCGGCCTATGGTTACTTGCTCGAAGGCGACCTGCAGGCGGCCGACGCGGCTCGTCTGGCTCGCGAACTGTTGGCCGATACCGTGGTCGAAACGGTGTGCGTCGCGCCGGTGGGCTCCGAGTCGCTTGCTCAGCCGCCCGCCAACGCCGACCCGGCCGCGCGGCTGGTCCATGTGCTCCTCAAACCCGGCGTCATGGATCCGGTCGCGCAGAGCGCTCGTCAGGCCATCGCCGACTTTGGTTTGCCGGTCGACGAAGTGCGGACGTTTCGCAAACATTGGATCGCGGGACTGGACGACGCCGGCCTCCGCACGCTCGCCAGCCGTGTCCTGGCGAACGATTCGATCGAGCAGGTCGTGAGCGGCCCGTTGCGGCTCGAACGGCTCCGGCTTGGCTCGAACTACCGGTTCGAACTCCATCATGTCCCGCTCCGCGAACTGGACGACGCCGGCCTTGCCCGGCTTAGCCGCGAGGGCCAGCTTTATCTGACCCTGGTGGAAATGCGGACGATCCAGAACTACTTCCGCGAATTGGGACGCGACCCGACCGACGCCGAATTGGAAACGGTGGCGCAGACGTGGAGCGAGCATTGCAGCCACAAGACGCTGGCGGGCCGGATCGCCTACCGCGACGAACGCGGCTCGCGACATTTCGAAAACATGCTGAAGGAGACGATTTTCGCGGCGACCCAGCAGTTGCGGAAACAATGGGGCCACGCCGATTGGTGCGTCAGCGTCTTCAAAGACAACGCCGGCATTGTCCGCTTCGACGACCAATACAACGTGGTGTTCAAGGTCGAGACGCACAATCATCCGTCGGCGCTCGAGCCGTACGGCGGCGCCAACACGGGGATCGGCGGCGTCATCCGCGACCCCATGGGCACCGGGCTTGGCGCCAAACCGGTTTGCAACACGAACGTCTTTTGCTTCGCGCCACCCGACACGCCGGCCGAAAGCTTGCCGCCCGGCGTCTTGCACCCGCGCCGCGTGATGAAGGGCGTGGTGTCCGGCGTGCGTGATTACGGCAACCGTATGGGCATCCCCACCGTCAACGGAGCCGTCTATTTCGACCCGCGCTATCTCGGCAACCCGCTCGTCTATTGCGGCAACGTCGGGCTCATACCGCGCGATTGTTCCAGCAAGGCTCCGCAGGTCGGCGACTGGATCGTGGTGCTCGGCGGCCGCACGGGCCGCGATGGCATCCACGGCGCCACGTTCAGCTCGGCCGAATTGACCAGCGAGAGCGAATCGGTCTCCGGCGGTGCCGTGCAAATCGGCAACGCGATCACCGAAAAGATGGTGCTCGACGTGCTGCTCGCCGCCCGCGACCGCC
>CAIXSC010000974.1 GCA_903921945.1 uncultured Planctomycetaceae bacterium | reverse complement strand
TCGGCGGGTGTGTTGTTGATGGGGGGAGATGAAATGAAACTCGCAATGCCGTTTCGCTGCCGTTGGGGTTCGACACTTGCCGCTGTGGTACTGGGCCTGTTGCTGGCCGCTCCGCTGCCAAAGGCAGCCGCCGAGGATCCACCCAGCGCGGTCGGACCGCTGCTGAAACTGTTCCAAAGTGGCCGTTTGCCCGCCGAACGGCAAGCGACCGTGGTCGAAATGATCTGCAAACGCGGCAACGAACATGATCTGCGAGTGGTATTCGACAAAGTCGCGCGGACCGACGGATTCCCCGCCGACCTGCGAAAGCAAGCGATGGCATGGCTCGCGGATGCCGCCACCACTCGCAAGTTAAAGCCGGCAGGCGATTTGGCCGCGCTCGGCGGAATCCTCGCCGGCGAGGCATCCCAAGATGTCTCCCTGCAAGCGGCCGCGATTCGCCTGGCGTCCACGTGGAAGGATGTTTCCGTCGCCCCGGCACTCCGCACGCTAGCGCTCGATGCCAAGGCCGCGGCCGCCATGCGGCGCGTCGCCATCGAGGGCATGGTCGCGATCGGCGATCCGGCTAGTCGCGAAGCACTCGGGCGGCTCGCCAGCCCCGGCCAGCCGTTCCCGCTACGGTCGCTCGCGATCGCTGGCCTGTCCGGTTTCGATCTCGATGCCGCCGCCACCGCCGCCGCGAAATGGCTCGGCGAAGCGACGCCGCAAGAAGATCCCGCGGAACTCGTCGCCGCGTTCCTCAATCGCAAGGACGGACCGGAGCGGCTCGCGAGCGCCCTCGGAAAACAGACGCTCAAGCCGGATGTCGCGAAGGTCGCGCTGCGGTACATGTACTCAGTCGGACACAGCGATGCCGCCTTGACGGAAGTGTTGAGCAAAGCGGCCGGCATTGTGTCCGACGCCCCGCCACCTACACCCGAGGAAGTCGCGAAGCTGGCCGACGAAGTCGTGGCCAAAGGCGACCCGGCTCGCGGCGAAGCGATTTTTCGACGCAAAGACCTGAGCTGCATGAAGTGCCACAGCGTCAGTCGCGCTGGCGGACAAGTCGGCCCCGAACTCAGCGCGGTCGGCGGCTCTTCGCCCACCGATTACATCGTCAACTCCATCCTCAACCCCAATCTGGCCGTCAAGGAACAGTACGTCACACGCGTGTTTGAACTGTCGTCGGGCAAAGTGCTGACCGGCATCGTCATCGATCGCGACGACGTGCGGGTCAATGTGCGTGATGTCAACGGCCAAACGATTTCCATCCCCCACCGCCGACATCGACGACGAGGCCGAAGGGCGATCGCTGATGCCGCAGGGCCTGACCATGTTCCTCACTCGTTCCGAGCTGATCGATTTGGCTCGCTTCGTCTCGGAACTCGGCAAGCCGGGCCCCTACGCCGTGCAGCAGGCGAAACGCATCCAGCGTTGGCGCGTCTTGCGGTCGCCGGCGGACGAAGTTGTCAACGAAGTCCCGCATGTGGAAAACCTCCGCCAGTTCGTCTTCGGGGCGCCGGCCGAACAATGGTTGCCCGCCTATGGCAAAGTCAACGGCACGCTGCCGCTGTCGGAAATCGCCGCGGCGGCGGATTGGGCGGCGCCGGGCGAACAGCCTCGCGTGCTCATCCTGCAAGGGGAAATCAGCGTTTCCGAGGAGGGCCCGGTTCGCTTCCTGATCGATGCCTCCACGCCATTCCAGGCATGGGTCGGCGCCGACTCGATCGAGTCGAAACGGGATGCGACCGTGACGCTTCCCGCCGGCCGTCACCCCGTCACCTTCCGCCTCGAATTGTCGGGCAAGGAAAAGCCCGAGCTGAAAGTGGAATGCGCAACGCCGGACGGCGCCTCCACCAATTTCGAAGTCATCGGCGGCGCCTAATATGGCCTTATGTGCCCGAACCATGAAAAAACTCTCTGGAGGCGGCTACGGGCATCATGCTGAAATTCATTCACGCGGCGGACATCCACCTGGATAGCCCGCTGTTGCGGCTCGGTTGCTACGACGACGCGCCAGCCGAGTTGCTCCGGACCGCCACGCGACTCGCCGTGGAACGGCTCGTCGACTTGGCGATCAGTGAACGCGTCGCGTTTCTCGCGGTCGCCGGCGATTTGTACGACGGCGACTGGGACGATATCCGCACTGGCTTCTTCATGGTGAAGCAGTTCGGGCGGCTCAATACGGCCGGCATCCCCGTGTACGTGATCGCGGGCAATCATGATGCCGCCAGCAAGATGACGAAGCGGATCCCCTTTCCCGCGAACGTGAAATTCCTGAGCCATCGCCGCCCCGAAACCGTGCGGCTCGACACGCTGCGAGTCGCCATCCACGGACAAGGCTTCGGATCGCAAGCGGTACTCGAGAATCTCGCCGCGAACTACCCGGCGGCGCTTCCCGGCTATTTCAATATCGGGCTGCTGCACACCAGCCTCGATGGTCGCGAGGGCCACGACAATTACGCCCCTTGTCGGCTGGATGATCTACGCGCGAAAGGCTACGACTACTGGGCGCTGGGGCACATTCACCAACGCGAAGTGCTTTGCGATCGTCCGTTCGTCGCGTTCTCCGGGAATCTGCAGGGACGCAATGTGCGCGAAACAGGGGCTAAAGGCTGCCTGCTTGTCACCGTCGAAGACAGCGGGCCTCGAGCCGAATTCCGTGCGCTCGATGTCGTTCGCTGGGAACGGCTCGTGTGCGATGTCGCCGCCACAACGTCAGCGGCGGCCGCCGCCGACCGCGTCCGCGATTCGCTCGTGCGCCTGCGTTCCGAGCACGCGCCCACGCCGCTCGCCGTCCGAGTGGAACTGGTGGGCGAATCCCCCTGTCACAACGAATTGATGGCACGCCCCGCCAAGTGGGAAGCCGAGATCCGCGCACTTGCGCTCGACGCCGGCGGTGGCGATATCTGGCTAGAGAAAGTCAAACTGCTCACGCGGCCCGCTCGACGGGCAAGCGGAACCAGTTCCGCGATCGCGGCGGGCGGGACGGGAGGAGCCGCGGGAACCAGCGCAGTAGGAGAGGACGGTGTCACCGCCGGAACAGGCTCGGACAGCGATGTGTCGGCCCCCGACGCAGCCGACGCCGATGGCCCCCTGGTAGCCGTGCGGCAGTTCGTCGTCGAGGCGATGACCAACGACGAGGTGCTGGACGGGCTGAAAGAGGAACTCGAACCGCTGCTGTTGAAGCTACCTTCCGA
>CAIXSC010000973.1 GCA_903921945.1 uncultured Planctomycetaceae bacterium | reverse complement strand
GGGCGAGTGTCGCCGCCGCCAACGGCGTCTACGCTTCGTCGTGATCGGAAGCCGCGACGGGCGGATGCCAGGGAGGTATGACGCATGGATGGCCGCGCGGATGGCCGCATGGATGGCCGCATTGGTGAGCATCCACAATGGCGAGCGGGTTGGTTGGCAGAGTGGCTCGCGGGTGGAAAATCGCTCGAGGCGTACGGTGGCTGGACGGTTTTTAGCGCGGGATGGGCGAGCGGCCTGTTGTGGTGGCTCGCCTTGCCGCCGGTGGGCTGGAGCTGGCTCGGGCTTGCCGCGCCGTTGCCCTGGCTCTGGCTTGTATCGCTGCCGCGTTTGCCAGGTCGGCGTCCGTATCTGAGCTTATGGGCGGCTTCCAGTTTTTGGTGGCTGGTTTACTTGCAGGGTGTAAGGCTTGCGCACCCGGCACTGTACGCCGGTTGGATCGCGCTGTCTCTGTATGTCGCGGTTTACACACCGGTGTTCGTGGCATTGGCCCGAGTGGCCGTGGGGCGGTGCGGCTGGCCGTTCGTCGTCGCCGCTCCCGTGATTTGGGTGGCGTTGGAACTCATTCGTGGCCATTTGCTGGGCGGCTTTACCGGCGGGATGCTGGGCCATAGTCAAGTCGATCGGCTGTGGATCCTTCAGTTAGCGGACTTGGGCGGCGCGTATCTGTTGAGCGGCTGGGTGATGTTCGTGGCGGCCTGCCTGTGGCGTGCTGGTTGCGGTTCCGGGGCTCGTTGGCGCCATCTTGCGGCCTGCGTCATAGCTGTCGTCGCCGCGTGCGGTTACGGTGCGTGGCGGCTCGGCGATTCTCCCGCCGGTGGCATCAACGACTCGAACAACTCTGGCGACCGAGTGTCCACAGCGCCGCGAATCGCGTTAGTTCAAGAATCGATCGATACGGTGTTCGAGTACAACCCGCGTCGCAACATGGAAGCGTTCGAGCGTTACCTGGGGCGCACGCTGGAAGCGTGCGCTCAGGACGGACCGTTGGATGCGGTGGTGTGGCCCGAGTCGATGTTTACCGAGAACATTCCCGAATTCGTATGGACGGGCGGAGCCGACAGCGAATTGCCGGAGGAGTTGCGAACGCGGATGGCCGCGTTTTCACGAAAAAGCGGTTACGTGATGGGGCGAATGGAGTCGCTTTCGCCTGGCACCGCGTTGATCGCCGGATCGATTACGGTCGAGTTGGACGGGCATGGCGAGCGAGAATTCAACTCGGCCATTCTGCTCACGGCCAAGGGCCAAGTGGAGGACCGCTACCACAAGCAACATTTGGTGATGTTTGGCGAGTACATTCCGCTGGGCGGTTGGTTCCCTTGGCTTTACAAGCTGGCGGGGATGCCCGCAGGGTTGAAAGCTGGCGTCGAGCACAAGGCTTTTGCGGTCAAACGGTGGCGACTGGCGCCGAGCGTTTGCTTTGAAAGTATGGTGCCACATTTGATGCGACGGAAAATCGACGCGTTGGAGGCCGGCGGCTCGGTCGTCGACGCGCAGGTGAACATCACCAACGACGGTTGGTTCTGGGGCTCGTCGCTGTTGGACATGCACTTGCAAGCCGGAAGGCTCCGGGCGGTTGAGTTGCGTCGGCCATTCCTTGTGGCGGCGAACACAGGGCTATCCGCCTGGGTGGACAGCGATGGCCGTCTTCGCGCTGTCGCCCCGCGCCGCACGGGGGCGACTGTGGTCGCCACGCCTCGCTCCGATAAACGCCTATCCCTATACCGGATCGTCGGCGACTGGCCTGGGTGGATCTGTGTCGCGGCGACCGCTTTTCTCGTTGTCGCCGCTTGCCAACCGACATTCTTGAGGTTTGCGATTTTGGTGGGGAGACCACAGCCGTCTCAAGGAGGAGTGCGCGAGTCTGAATAACACGACGCTCGCAGGAGCGGCGAGGGTAACGAGTACTGGCGGCTGACGCATTCCGTTCGCCGGGCCGCAGGAGCGAGCTGGCAGGGACGCAACACGCGATTGGCGCTTGCGGTGCCGATTGGGTTGCCATCTCAGCCGTCGTCTGCGGCTCGGCGATAAACGATTCCGCGGTAAACGACTTGGTGGTAACTGGCGACAAAACGTGTTTGGCACCGTGAGCGACCTTCTTTCGAACCACGACGGCGGGAAGCTGAAGATCGGGTGT
>CAIXSC010000972.1 GCA_903921945.1 uncultured Planctomycetaceae bacterium | reverse complement strand
AGTTGTCAGTGGGCAGTGGGCAGTTGCCAGTTGTCGGTTGTCAGTTGTCGGTTGTCAGTTGTTGGTTGTCAGTTGTCAGTGGGTAGTGGGTAGTGGGCAGTGGGCAGTTGCCAGTGGGTAGTGGGTAGTGGGTAGTTGTCAGTGGGTAGTGGGCAGTGGGTAGTTGCCAGTGGGTAGTTGTCAGTGGGTAGCGGGCAGTGGGCAGTGGGTAGTTGCCAGTGGGTAGTTGTCAGTGGGTAGCGGGCAGCGGGGTACTGGGTAGCGGGTATTCGTTAGTCGTTAGTGGCAAAACGTTCGGAATTCCATAGACACATACAGGTGGTTACGTTGCGTCACCGGTTTTACGTGACGGTCGGAAACCGGTCGTCCGCAGTGCTACGGCACGTTTTCAGGGGCGGCTGATCGTCGCCGATCTTTTGGCCAAAGGCCAAACTCAACGTAACCTAGGGCAACGTCCCAGGACGCGTGACCGACCCGCGACAAATGGTTGGCTGAAAACCAACCTCACCATGACCACTGGGAGGGATTGGCCGGAGTGAACTGGTGATTCGTGTCGGTTGCCGGTCCGCGGCTATCTTTTTTTGGTTGGCGGAACGGCTGGAATGCCGCCTGACGCGTTGGATGGCCGTGCTGGCTGGCTTGATGGTCGAGCGTGGCCTGGGGTCGGGCGTGGAGGATTCGCGGACGTCTGGTTATTTTGGCAGGACGGTGGGACTGTCTTGAGTGGCATGGCTCGGGTAGGATTACCCAGCTTGAACGATTCGCATCCCGGCGCTCGCTATGAACGTCACGATCCCGGTTTTGGCCTTTATCGCCAAGCTGCTCAGCGGAGCGACGGTGCGATGGATTGATTCGCACCCCGACACCTGCCAGCGCGTGTACTTCGCGAATCATACGAGCCATCTCGATGCGCTCGTGCTTTGGTCGTCGCTGCCCCGGCAGGTCCGCGAGTTGACTCGGCCGGTGGCCGCCAAGGATTACTGGGAGAAGGGGCCGATCCGCCGCTACATGGCGCGGATGTTCAACGCGATTTTGATCGACCGCCAGGAGATCAAGGTCCATCAGAGTCCCGTGGACGCGATGATCACGGAGATCGGCACGCGGTATTCGCTGATTGTCTTCCCCGAGGGCGGCCGCAGCGGCGGCCAGGACCTGGGGGAATTCAAGAGCGGACTGTATTATCTAGCCAAGAAGCGTCCCGATCTCGAACTGGTGCCCGTCTACATTGACAACCTGAACCGGGTGTTGCCGCGTGGCGAATTCCTTCCCGTTCCGCTGCTGAGCTGCATCACGATCGGACCGCCGATCTTTCTGGAGAACAAGGAGCCGAAGATCCAGTTCTTGACCCGCGCCCGTGACGCTGTTCGCAACCTCAAAGATCGGTGATTCGGCTTCCCCCCGACTGTCCCGCACCGTGAAAGCCAGACCGCGATGAATCCTTTCCAATCCCTGGCGAATCTGGCAAGCCCGGCACCGCTCGCAAGCCTCGCCAACCTGTCGATCCTGTCGATCCTGGCGGATCTGGCGGATCTGGCGAACCTTCGAGGTTCGCTGGTCTCGAACGGCTCGTTGTGGGCGGGCTGGCCGACCGGTTTTTGGGCCCAAGCGCCGGTGGCGATCGAGCCGAAGTGGTTCGACCAAGCTTCGCTGTGGCTGCTCGGAGGCGTCCTCGGGCTGCTCGTCGCGTCGTTCATTGTCGGCCAGTTCATGGGCCGCCAGCCGGAGACATCGGTGAGTCCGGCGCTGGTGCAGATGTTCAATCTGCGAGTGCAGGCGTGGTGGTTGATGGGGGCGATTTTGGTTGCCGGCCTGTTGCTTGGCCGGGTCGGCACCGTCGTGCTGTTCGGGCTCGTATCGTTCTGGGCGCTTCGCGAGTTCATCACGATGACCCCGACGCGGCGCGGGGACCACCGCGCGCTATTCTGGGTTTTCTTCGCCTTCACTCCGGCCCAGTATGTGCTCGTAGGGCTCGGTCAAAGCTACTACGACCTTTACAGCGTGCTGATTCCGGTGTACGCGTCGCTCTTCATCCCCGCGCGGATCGCGATGGCGGGCGACCACAAACGCTTTCTGGAACGCTCCGCGAAAATCCAAAGCGGCCTGTTGATCTGTGTGTACGCGTTAAGCCACACGCCGGCGCTGCTCGACCTGCGGTTGCAGACCCGAGTGAACGGCGAGCTAGCGCCGTGGAGCGGCAGCCGTCCTGGGTTGCTGTTTTACTTTGTGCTGCTCGTGCAGCTTGCCGATGTCTTTCAATTCGCCTGGGGAAAACTGCTTGGCCGCCGCGTGATCGCGCCGGCGATCAACGCCAGCCGCACGTGGGAAGGGTTCATCGGCGGCGCGTTGTCGACCACGGTGCTCGGCGCGTTGCTGTACTGGGCGACCCCCTTCACGTTGTGGGGTTCGGCTTGTATGGCGTTGATCATTGCCGTGATGGGGTTCGCCGGCAGCATGACGATGTCGGCGATCAAGCGCGATCGGGGCGTGGAGGACTACGGCACGTTGGTGCAGGGACACGCCGGCGTGCTCGATCGCATCGATTCGCTTTGCTTCGCCGCCCCCGTGTTCTTCCATCTCACACGGGTGACAGTCGGCATGGCGGGATGAAAAGGTGTCAGGACTCTTTTTTGGGTCGACTGGAGGTTTAGGTGCCGCGCGATTGCCTGCACCCAATTCTCATCTCCAAAGGGCGAGCCCCGATGGACGCTGTTGCGAACGGCCTCGGGTTCCGCGGCGGTCAGCGGCCTGTTGACCCGCTCGGTCCAACGCGGTGAGCGGGCAATTGGCCAAGCGGAGAGCAGGCGTGGTTCCCGCTCGGGTTCTTCCAGCCATCGGCTCAGCGAACCCCATCTCCAGTCCTCGGCTCGTCTGACCAGTCCGGCCCGCAAGGCGTT
>CAIXSC010000971.1 GCA_903921945.1 uncultured Planctomycetaceae bacterium | reverse complement strand
CCCGGAAAATCAGCTGACCTTGTCCAGGGCGAAACAGATTTCAATCCCCGGCTGGAAACGGCCCGCGAAGAAGGAGAATTGATATGTGCGGCATCGTAGGTGGCATTGCAGAGCGGAACGTGGTTCCGATCTTACTCGAAGGTTTACGGCGGCTCGAATACCGGGGCTATGATTCGGCAGGGCTCGCGGTGATCGACGGCAAGAACATCCGGCGGAAGTCGCTCACCGAACGCTTGGCCACGGGACGCTCACGGCCTTACGCCCGACAAGTATGGTAGTCGAATTCGCGCCAGAGAATAAAGCGGATTTTGTGGAAACTCGGCTTTGAGAGCGAGGACAAAATCGGTCGCGAACATCGTGAACGCGTGACGAGGCCGTCGCGTCCGTGCCTTTCCGTGTTCGTCCGTGGCCGAAGGTCTCAATTCCTCGCTGTGAATTCGGCATTCGTCCGTGGCCGACGGTCTTGATCCACCGCGGTGACCGCCGAACGTCCCTCGTCCCTCGTCAGTCGTGGGCTCCGCGATCCGAAACGAGTTGTCCGGATCGCGGAACACCCACGGAGATCGTCGCCAGGACTAGCGAGTGATCTTCACGCGCTTCTGCACGTCGGTTTCGAGCACGCCGAAGACCGCTTCATGGCGTTGCAGCGACATCGACAGAGCGGCGAGCAACCGCTTGGCGGTGAAGTAGTTCAAGATAATCCGTTGGCTGACGCCGATCGGATTCTTCGGCACGCCCATCGGCTGCGGATTCAGGCCGAAATCAACGATCAGCTCTTCCGGCGAGCCGGTCACGCGGCAGAAATTGGCGTAGCTGGCAATCACGTGCGAGTCATCGACTTCGATCTGCACTTGTTGCGGGGCTGCCGGGGCTTCCTGGTTCTCAGCATTCGACATCGTATTCCCTCTTTCCTACAGAACAACAAAATCGGTGAAAGGCGGCGTAACGGCCGACTTCCAACCGCGTCACAACTCAAAGTGGAACGTTCGCGACAGATACCGGTAAACGCGGTAGGCGAGCGGTTTCCAAGGAGTGGAAATCTTCGCCTTGCCGCGCATTCCAACTTGCAAGAATAGGTCATCCCGCTCGATGACGCCGGTACGCACTTGGTAGGACGGATGCAGGGGCCGGGCGACGCCCGAAGCATCGGTCCGCGTGTCCAACTCGCCGCCATGCTGGATCGACAACGCGGGCGGACTGGCCTCCAGTTTGTCGTTCGCGATTTTGGCGACCTTGGAATGCACGACGTGATTGGGGTAAGCCTCGAGCTGCAAATGGACCACATCCCCCTCGTCCAGCAAGTCGATGTCGACCTGGTCAACCACCAGGATCGCTTCCAATCGTTGCGGTTCGCCGATGAGGCACAGCAGGTCCCCTTCCGCGTACGCGGCATCGGAGTTTTTCTTGTCGAACGGCGAACCTGTCCAACCGGGTAAACGTCCGTCGTCGGGGCCCGATTTGGCGCGAGTAGGCGGTGGCAAGACCACGCCGTCCACCGGTGAAACCACGGTCAACTTCGCCAATTGAGCCGTTTTTTCCACGAGCAGTTTCTTGAGCGCCATCACTTGCTCTTCCTGAGGCGCGATCTGCATGCCAGCGGTCGGGTCGCTGAACCGGAGCCGCTCCAGGTTTTCCAACCCGGTCGTGGCGACTCGAACTTGCCCGTCCAAATCTTCGACCTCGCGTTCCAGATCCAGGTTTTCGAGATTGACCAAGGTGGCGCCGCTGGAAACCTTGTCGCCCGGTTTAACCTGCCAGCCAACCACCCGGCCTGGAACCGCGACGTATAGCGACTGCGCGTCCGACGGCCGCAATTCCAAGGTGCAGGTGACTCGGCAAGGAAGCGGAACCCAGATAAAGGCGGCGACCAGCGCGGTCAGCACGCCGAGCGTGGCGTAAACCCGCAGCGCTTTCATCTTGTGCATGCTCCCCGGCGTGTAAAAAAACCTGACCAATTGCCAAATAGGTTGGATAAACAGCCCCACGAACCCTGTCAAGGCGATGATCTGACCCAGCACCTTCAGGCCGTAAGGCTCGAACACCTTGTTGAGGAAGTACAAGATCGAGAACGTGACCAGCCAACGATAAGCCACGGCCGCGACCGTGTACGCTCCGAACAGGAAACGGTTCTTTTGCGGGAGGAACGGACTCTCGGGTTGTTCCAAACCGAGGCACAGTTCCAAGAGGAACCGCTTCACGACTTCGGTCGATTTCTGCCGCAGATTCGGGATCTCGGACAGGTCCATCAAGATGTAGTAGCCGTCGAACCGGAGCAGCGGATTGCCGTTGAACACGACCGTGCTGACACTGCAAATGAACATCACGCTCAAACAGATATGGTTCAGCATCCCCGGCTCGCTGAACCACCACAAGAATGTCGCGCAGGACGCCAGGAACACCTCGACGTACATCCCCGCCGCGCCGATGAACGCCCGATGCCACTTGTTGGGCAGCATCCACGAGTCGGACACATTGCAGTACAGGGCAGGGGTGAATACCAAGAGCATCGCGCCCATCTCGTGGCATTCGCCGCCGTAGTGCTTGCACGACAGCCCGTGGCCAAACTCGTGCAGCACCTTCACCACGGCCATGGTCACGCCGAGGAAGATCCAATTCTTCGCCGAGAAGAATTCATGGAACGCCGGCAGACGGGCGTGGAACGTCTCGAACTCGATGCCCACCAGCAGCAACGCGCCGAGCCCGACAAAGCACCACACCGCGAAAAACCAAGCCGAAAAGAGCCATGCCGTTTTCGGATGCAGCCAGTTCAAAATCCGCTCGGGATCGATGCCGCGAAACCGCAGCGCGAAAACATTGGCGAACTTGCCGATCAGCTCCTGGCGCTTTTTCGCGTCGCCGCGCTTTTTGAGTTGCCGGCCTTGTCCCGCTTGCTCGGAAATCACCAAGCCGTTGCGATGCAAGTTGCCGATAAAATTCAGCAGGTCGGGGTAAGCGATCTTCTGCGGCGTGAACTCGTCCTCGAACTGCTCTTTGATCGTCTCCAGGCTCGCTTGGCCATCGAGCATCTGCAGGATCGCGTACTCTTCTTCATGGAACCGGAAGTAGTTCAGCCCCACCGGCTCCTTGACCACCCAGTACGAACGGCCGTGATAACGGTGCTTCCGCGACGCTAGGTCCGGCCGCACCCGCAGCCGCAAGGGGCGGGAAGCGCTGCTGATCAAGCTGTCGGCTAACGTCGCCATGGCTGCTTAACGGATTGGAAGACTCGATCGGTCAAAACCAGGTAAGGGCAGGGGCCCGCGCGAGCGACTACCGGCCAGCGGTGGTTCCGTCCGCCGGCACGCTCTTGCAGGTCACAATCATGTCCACGTTGGTGCCCGGCAACAGCAGCCAGACGTTCGGCGCGGTCTCGACATTGCGGACTTTCGCCCAGACACGGTAACTGCCATCCGCCTCGACCACCGAACTGACGTAGTCGAGCTTGGCGGGAACTTTTCGCACTGTCTTCTTCCCGCCCAGCGTGCGGGCGATCTCGATCTGCACCGGTTGTCCCGCGACTTCCTCGGGCGAGAAGTCGCCGATGTTCAACTGTCCCTGCACGCGCACTTCTTCCATGCTCACCAGCCGGAAAATCGGTTCGCCCAATTGCACCCAGTCGCCGACGTGCTTCATCACTTCGACCACTTCCACCAACCCCTGCTGACGAAGTTTGGCGTCCACCTGGTAGTTCTTCACTTCGACGGCCGTTTGAGCCAACGTCGCTTCCTTCACCGCTTGCGTCAGCTTGGCGATGTTCAACTTGACCCGCGACGCATCGACATCGGCGATCGCGTTCTCCCACTGGACCTTGATCTTGCGGAGTTCGCTCTGGCTGGCGACTTCCTTCTGCTTCAGTTTCTCGTTGACCGCGTACTCTTCCGCGTAGTAGCGCGAGCGGGCGTCGGCCGACCGCACCTCGGCGTCGCTTTCCGCCTGCGCCTTCGCCGCCTCGAATTCGGCCTGAGCCGTTTCCTTCCGCCGCTGCGACAGTTCGTCGTCGATCACCGCGAGGATCGCGCCGGTTTCCACTCGATCCCCTTCATTGACCTTCAACTCCACGATTTGTCCCGCCGCTTTCGCCGGAATCTGGACATCCTCGGACGCCACAACCAGAGCGCGGGGGATCCGTACTTGCCGCACCCCGGGATTGGTCGCCTGCGCAAACGCCGCGTCACGCGACGAACCAAGCGCTAACAACGCCGCCACCAGCGACACGCCGGCAAACCGGGAAAAGCCAACCGTCGAGCTGTGCATGGAAAACGATCCTCCGGCGCCGCGACAGGACGCCCTCTGTTCCGAACGCCTACAGATTCGAAAATCAGCAATCAGCGGTCAGCCTTCAGCGATCAGCAATCAACAACTGACAATCAACAACTGACAACTGGCAACTGACAACTGACAACTGACAACTGACAACTGACAACTGACAACTGACAACTGACAACTGACAACT
>CAIXSC010000970.1 GCA_903921945.1 uncultured Planctomycetaceae bacterium | reverse complement strand
GCTATTTGGCGACGTTCGTCACGGTTTCAAGAACGTGCCATTTGCGCTTTTCCAGCAGTTTGGCCTGCATGCGCACGACTCGGGGATACGCAACCGCGATAACCGCGAAGCAAGCCACCGAACCGAGCAGGTTGAACGGAAGGCCGGGAAACCAGCCGATACGGTCCACAAGCCATTCCAAGGCGATCGGCGCGATGAGCGGTGCGTGGGTCAGGAAGCAAAAAAACGTAACCAGGAATTGAAGCAACATGACGCTCGCGCGTTGACCGCCTTGCGTGGGGGCAATCGGAAAGAGGATCGAAAACAGGTTTCCTGTAAGACAGGAGATGAGGAACAATGAACCCAGCTGGAAAATATTCGCGAGTGAATTCGACCAGGTTATTGATAGATTGATGTACACCGCCGCCACGGCGACCAATGACAACGCGAACAACCTAATCAGGTAGGCGATGTTTTTGCCAAAGAGCAGGTCGCATTCCCGCAGGGGCACAAGCATCAAGGTGCGGAAACCGATGCCATCCAGCGTGAACTGCACTCGGATGACGTCCGAGCCAAGTTCAGCGGTGAGGGCCCAGATTCCGAACGTCAAGAGCGATTGCCCACACTCCGATGTTGGGAGACTCGCCCGATACCAATGCAGCGCGCCTCCGACCACGACAAGATAGGCGACTGCGATGGTCAGTCCGAACACGCCCGCTGGCTGCCGATACAAGTTCAGGACCGTCAATCTGGCTACCGCCACGGTGCTTGGAGACAGCCACGCCAGCCCTCTCTCCAGCCACGGCGATCGCTCTTTCGAGAGTTCACCTTTCGCTGGCCGGCCGTAACCCGGCGGTCTACTTCCGTTGCCTGGCGCGGATCGACCACCAGAAGACTCGTGGCGGACCAAGCGTAATACGGCTCGATAGGCACGGTCCAAGCCGAAAGCTCCCAAGGCTAACATGCCGCCACCGGCGGCTAGGGCCGACCCGAAGCGTCCTTTCTCCAACGCATCGATGCTGTCACTCAACCAAAATGGCGGTAGCCACCGGTAATACTGGCCGAGCGAACAGATATGCGCTACCAGTTCATGCTTCATGAATTCCATGACAACTATGTCCCTGGCCACGCTGCGGTCGTATCCGTTTTCCCTGGAAACCTGCTCAATGGCCCGCTCGAAGTGCAGGGTCGGGACTATCCAAGCAGCGCTAAAAACGAGGAAAAAGCCACAAAAGATAAGAATTCGTCGGCGCGGCTCTCCCATCATCAGCGCAAGCCAATATCGAACATGATGGGCCGTCGCGGTCACGAGTAGCAAGAAGCAAAGTGTCAATGGCAGACTGAAAATCATCGCCCATCCATACTTGACCGTCATCGCGACGCACAACCCAAGCATCGCGGGCACGAAAAAGATAACGACTGGAGAAATGAGGGAACTAAGCAAATTGAGAAAAAAGGCGCCCCTGGGAGAGATCGGGAGCGGCAGGAGTTTGTCCAACGAGATAGACTCGGTGTTTTGAAATCCCATGAATGCGTCACCGGCCATCATCAGAACAAAGACGCAAGCCATCGTGTCCCAGATCTTAAGCTGCGTCGAGGACCATTCGGCGGGCAGAAGCCAAAAGCCAAGCGTCGCGAGGAGGGAAAACGAGGTCGTTCCGGCTACCACCGAGCCGTACAGGACGAACAACAGGAAGATTCGGCTCAGGGGCGTCAGGCTTCGAAGTTGGTTCACCATTAACCGCCAACGCAGCCATAGAATCGTCGCTAAGTCGTCGCGGGTCATGGTCGCGTCGTGGCCTCCAGCCAGTTGAGTCGCGCGGTGCTTTCGGGCTGAAAGCCCAGCTTTTCCAGAAACCGCCCTTCCAGAGTTCCACCTGCTCGCATTTCAGCCAACGAGGTCTGCTCCACCAGCTTTCCGCCCGCGATGATTCCGACGTGGGTACAGAGCCGCTCGACAATCTCCAGGATGTGGGATGTCAAAAAGACGGTGCCGCCACGCTCGACGAACCCTTGTAAAAGTCCCCGAATCATGGTCGAAGCCACCACATCCACGCCCTCGAATGGCTCGTCGAGGAACAACAGCTTGGGGTTGGGAAGCAGGGCGGCCGCGAGCGCCAGCTTCTTGCGCATACCGTGGGAGTAATCCTTGGCGAGCTTGCTGAGTTCCCGGTCGAGTTGCATGAGTTCCAGGAGTTCCCGGATTCGTTCCCGAAGCGTTTGACGTTCGAGATGGAAAACCCTGCCGATGAACGTCAAGTAGTCGACCGCCGTCAAGTACTCGAACAAGGCAAGGTTGTCGGGGACAACGCCGATTTGCCGTTTGATTTCGATCGCCTCCGACGGGTCCAGCGGATTCTTTCCGAGGACACGAATCGAACCAGAAGACGGCTGCAAGAGTCCCGTCAGCATCTTGATCGTGGTGGATTTGCCAGCGCCATTGGGACCCAAGAAGCCATAAAATGTCCCGGCTTCGACTCGCAGGTCGACGTTGTCGACCGCGCATTGGGCGCCAAAACAACGAGTTAGCTTTTCCGTCGTCACGGCGGCTGTCGGCGGCTGAATGGGCTCTGTCATTATCGAGTTCTTTTGCGGCTAGCTTACCGATGGCTGCTGGAGCGGGATCGCTCCGCCCCTCTCAATCTACGCGTTTCCGGGCGTGGTCGACAACCGGCTCGAAGCGGGACGGCGGGTCGCTGGGCGCTCGCGGCGTAGACGAATGCCCAGCGCGACGGGCGATATCGATCTCGCCTGAAGTCTTCCGCGAGGCGTTTTATCGTTGATATTGGCATCAAACCCATTCGGCCTTCTTGAAGGCATGGGGATACAATCGCAAGAGAATATGCCGGGAGTTCGCGGAGAGCCGATCCGGAAAGTCCAGTTTCACTGCGACGCGTTGCCGATAGCGAAGTCGGACACGGTCCTCGTCGGCCAGCAGCGCGGCGGCGAATTGCTCGATCTCCCAATCCTCGGCCTGACCCACGTGAACGGTGTCGAAATCGAACGGGCGGCGAGCGATTGACCATGGGACGACGATATTGCCGGGCGGGGAATTGGGATCGTGAATGCCGCG
>CAIXSC010000969.1 GCA_903921945.1 uncultured Planctomycetaceae bacterium | reverse complement strand
TTTCGCGCTGCTGCCGGGCGGCTTACGCCGCGCCGCTAAAACCGCGTTCGCCAACCGCCGCATTCGTTTACCGCCGAGCCGTAGGCGATGGCTGGGCCGCAAAGCAAGATGACGCACAAGAAGCGGATCGGCGTGAGCCGCCCGGCCCGCGAGCCGCTCGATGTCCACGACCCAACGACGCCTCGACACAAACGCTTTTAACGTTGGCGTATGACGTTTGCGCACCGCTGCCGGGTGGCTTGCGCCGCGCCGTTAGAATCGCGATCGTGGATCGCCATCGGCCTCGGCTCGGCGGTCAACGGCGGCACGCATCACCGGCTTAGGCGGGCGATTTCGCTGCGCTCTTGCGCGACAGATCTTGAAAGCCGGCGATGAGCATGCCGCTGTCGACGGCCAGGATTTGGCCCGTTACCAGCACACTGCCTATCACAAGGCTGAGAATCGCGGCGGCCACATCGTCGGGTTCGCACACACGGCCGAGCGGCAACGTGTTGTCGAACGACGCTTTCACTCTTTCGTAGTTTTCGCCCAGTCCGTTTTCCAGCCAGCGGCCCGTGATGAATCCCGGCGCTACGGCGTTCACGCGAATGCGGGGCGCGAAGGTCCGCGCTAGCGACACGGTCAGGTTGTCAAGGGCGGCTTTGGAACAGCAGTACGGAATGGAACTGCCTTGCGCGAGCTGCGCGGCGACGCTCGACACATTCACAATCGAACCACCGCCTGCCTCCAGCATCGGTCCGCGAGCGGCCCGCGCGCAGTGAAAGGCGCCGACGACATTCACCTGGAACAAACGCTGCCAAACGTCGTCGGTGACCCGCTCCAAATCCACGAACGGAATGAACTCGGTCGTGCCCGCGCAGTTGATCAAGACATCCAGCCGACCGAAGCGCTCGACGGTCGCCGCAACCAACTGGCGAGCGGCGTTGTCGTCGGCGACATCGGCTTGGAACGCCATGGCGCGGCCGCCGCGCGATGCGATCTGCGCGACCGTCTGTTCCGCGTCGTCGCGGGACCGCGAATAGTTCACGGCCACCGCATAGCCCAATTCGGCGAGCCGCAAGGAAGTCGCGCGGCCGACCCCCGTGCCGCCGCCCGTGACGATGGCCACACGCGGCGTCCCATGCGTGGACGCAGAGGCGGAATAGGAGGCGGAGGGAGATGCGGAGGGAGACGCAGAGGCAGAAGCGGAGGCGGCCACAGGCCGCGCGGGATCGGTCGATTCGTGGGAGGGAACCATGGCGTTCACTGCCGGGATGGGATTCGAATGGTTTGCAAAAGACTTAAAAAAAAGACCGCCAGGATACGCAGCGGCGAGCGGCGAATCCTGGCGGTTGTCAGCGTAACGCTCAAAGCTACTTGGCGTCGGCGCTCACCAATTTAAAATCGTCCGTGCGGAACGGCGAGGCGGGCAGGCCCTCTTTGTTCGCCAAGTTGGGCTCGGCGAGCTGGTTCCAGCCGAAGCGGACCGCGACCGGCTTGGCCACCTTGTCGCTCGTGACGACCACCGTGTCGCCTTCGATCGTGGCGGTGGCGTCGACGAACTGTTGGTCCTCGCCGGCAACTGTGAAGTGAGTTAGCGGTTTGCCATCGCGGGCAACGAGTCCGCCGCCAACGTGCTGGAACTTGATCTTCACCTTGTTGCCGTCCACCGACATCGAATCGTAGAGCGGCCCCGAATAGACGAGGTCGGCCTTGCCGTAGGTCTTGGCGAGGGCCCACAGCGCGAGCCGTTTGCCAACGTCTTGCTTGTTCTTCGGATGGATGTCGTTGATGTTGCCGATGTCCGTCGTGCCCGACATGCCGGTGTTCGGCAGCGCGAGCGTCTTGAGTTGCGCTTCCCACAGTTCCGCGAGCAGCGTGGGGTTGCCGCCGTAGCGGAACGGAGCGAGCTGGACAAAGAGGAACGGGAAATCGCCCTGGCCGAAGCGAGTCCGCCAGTCGGTGATCATGGTCGGGAACAGCTTGCGGTACTGCACGGCCCGCGAGACGTTCGATTCGCCTTGGTACCAAATCGCGCCTTTGATGCCGAACGGCACGATCGGGTTCAACATGCCGTTGAAGAGGGCGGCGGCTTGGTTCGGGTTCCCTGGTTTGAACGGCGCGGCGCGGTCGAGGATCGGCTTGAAATCCGGGTCCGCCGCCAACGCCTCGCGGCTAGTCCACGCTTCGCAGATCGTGCCGCCCCAAGACGTGTTGATCATTCCAATCGGAACTTTCAACTCGCCCTGCAGCTGCCGGGCGAAGTAGTAGCCCACGGCGGAGAACTGCGACACGGTTTGCGGCGTGGCCGCCTGCCATTCGCCGTTGATGTCTTCCATCGGCTTTTCGGCGGGGATCCGCTGGACCTTGATCATCCGGATCATCGGATGATCGCCGTTCTTGGCCTCCTCAGCCGGATTCGCCGACTGGGCCACGGACCATTCCATGTTGGATTGGCCCGAGCAGATCCAAACTTCGCCGATCAGGACGTCGTCGAACTTGACCTCGTTCTTCCCCTTCACGACCACTTGATGGGGACCGCCGGCTTCCGGCGTCGCGATCTTCAGGCTCCACTTTTTGTCGTCGCCCGCTTTGGCGGTGGCCGTGGCGCCGTTGAGCGTCACGGTGACTTCCTCGCCGGGATCCGCCCAACCCCAGAACGAAACCTGCGACTTCTGCTGCAGCACCATGTGGCTGCCGAAGATCTTCGGCAGTTTAACATCGGCTTGTGCGGCCGAACCAAGGCCGAAGGCGACGGTCACCGCCACAGCCATCAACCAACTTCCGCGAACCCAACTCATCAGCGCATCTCCGAGAGGTGAAACGAGGCAACGAGGCAACGAAGCAATACAACCCGATCTGCGACCAGCGGCGGCGATTGTAGCGTTTGGCGCCGCGACGGGCACAACCGCCTAAGGGGCGAACTTCACGCACACCGGTTTGGGCACGTCGACTTTGTGTCCCGTTGGCTTGAGCATTCCGGTCGACGGGTCGACCGCGAAGACGACCACCGAGTCGCCGTCCTGGTTCGCGACCAGCACGTACTTGCCCGACGGATCGACGCCGAAATTGCGGGGCGTCTTCACGTCCTGGCCTTGGTGTCCGACCGACGTTAGTTTCCCGGTGGCGGCGTCGATGGCGAAGACGGCGATCGTGTTATGTCCGCGGTTCGACCCGTAGAGGAATTTGCCCGACGGGTGAACTTGGACTTCGGCCGTCGACGCTCCGTCGCGGCTGGCGCCGGCGGGCAGGGTATCGATCGTCTGCACTGGCGATAGCACGCCTTTCGCCGCGTCGTAAGCGAACGCGGTCACGGTGAGCGAAATCTCGTTGATGACGTAAGCGAACTTGCCGCTGGGATGGAAGGCGAAGTGCCGCGGTCCGGCGCCCGGATCGACCGACGCGAACGCGGGTTCATTCGCCGTCAACCGCCCCGCCGCCGGGTCCAGTTTGTAGACCAGCAGTTTGTCCAGGCCGAGGTCGGCGGCGAAGGCGAACCGGCCGGCCGGATCGGGATTGATCGAATGGGCGTGCGGGGCAGCCTGCCGCTGCTTGTTGACGCTCGAACCGGTGTGCTGAGCGACCGAACCGGGCGCGCCCAGCGACCCGTCGGCGGCGATCGGCAACGCGGAGACGCTTCCGCCGCCGTAGTTGGCGACCATCACGCAACTTCCGGATGGGTCGACCGACACGTGACAGGGGCCGCTGCCGCCCGAGGGCTGTTTGTTCAAGGCCTTCAGATCGCCGGTCGCCACGTCGACCGCGAACGCCGCGACGGCTCCGATCCGTTTGCCGTCGGCTTGCAGTTCCGAGCAGGCGTAGAGGAACTTGCCACCCGGACGCAAAGCCAAAAACGAAGGATTGACCGCCTCGCCCGCGAGCACCGGCGGCGTGAGCGCGCCGGTGGCTAAGTCCAGCTCGCTACGGTAAATCCCCTGGCTCTTTCCGCCCGTGTAAGTGCCGAAGTAAACGCGGGTTTTCCCGGGCGATTCGGCTCGAACCGCCGCCGGTTGGAACCCTACCCATGCCGTTACAACGGCCAACAAGCCGCTCGCGATCCACACGCTGCGCATACCGCATCCTCCTGAGTTGGGACTGTGTCGCTCGAAGAACGGTTTTGCCGGTTGCGAAAACCGTGCCGGCTGTTGGCCGACGGCCGACACGATAACGGCCGCTCGCCGCCGGCGCCACGCCGCACGGCGATCCGCCGGTCCGAACGGGGACCGCTTGTTAATCGGTGTCCAGAAGACTACTGTTTTCTGGGCATCGTCGAGAAGGAACTGCAAGGTGGATCGGGACATGTCGAAGCCGCGTTCGAAGACATTTGAGTACGTCGAGCCGATTGGCGCTCGGGTGTTGGTCCGGAAAGACGAACCTAAACGCACGACGAAAGGCGGAATCGCGCTGCCCGAGCAGTCCGAGATCCCGACGATCACGGGCCGGATCGTGGCCATTTCCGCCGCGGTGGAAAACGACGCCGACATGCCGCTGCGGCAGTACGACAAGATCCTGTTTCACCCAAAGAATGCCATCCCTGTCGACTTCGAACAGGACAACCAACTGTTCGTCATCCCCGTTGAGGATGTTGTCGCCGTCTTCCGCCGCGAGTCGAAGACCGAGGAAACGCCAAGCGAGTAGCGCGGCCGCTACCGGGGCAAGAATTGGCAGTTAGCCAGAACAGCGGCATGGGGCAATGCGTGCATCCGTGGGGATCGGTACTTTTGCACGAGCGGTTGATCGTTGCCGATCCCTTCTGAAGCGCCACAACAGGTTCAGTTCAGCCTTGAGCCAACCACGGGGAGGTGTTTGAGTATCACGCGATTTCCCTGGATGTGTTCCCCAACTCCATCTGGCGAGTTTCCGCAGGCTACGTTGAGATTGGCCGCCGGCAACGTTGACGTTGGCCGCCGGCCAACTGGCACAACTGTCCTGGTCTAGGGTGGTTCCGAGTGTCTTCACCCTTAGTGTTTCTATCACACGCAAGCTTGCGAGCCCCGACGACTTGGCGATCATTGAACGGTGTCGGTGGTAAACGAGCGGATGTGATCTGCTCGTTTCGAGAACATTCGTTTGCGAAGCCGAAAAGTTCGGGTTAGCGCAGCGCCGGGTCGAGTCCCAACATACCTGTCAGGTTGGCGAGGTAGGCGGGGGTTTCTATTTGGGCGAGTTCGCTTTCCATACTGGCGAGGCGACTAGGCAAGTCGAGGCGAGCGGCGGCCGGGCCGCGTACCGGATCGGCTA
>CAIXSC010000968.1 GCA_903921945.1 uncultured Planctomycetaceae bacterium | reverse complement strand
TCTTCGTGTGCTTCGTGGTCCACCGATCGCGGCGACCCGCTTGTCCGCCATGGGAACATTCCGCGACCGTGGGAAACAAGTCGGTTCACCAGCGCGGGTGAATCACTCGGTTTTGAACTGGAAAGTGACACTTGCCTGCCCGGTGGCCTTGGGAGTTCGCCACTCAGGGCGTTGACCGCTGGACTCAGTAGGTGCAACCACGAAGGACACGAAGGTCACGAAGAGGGAATTCGACGAGTTGCCGAATCGCATGATCGATTGTTCGATCGCGGTTCACTGGCACGTCGGGCCGGCAGTAAAAGATGGTATCGAACGCTTCTCTGTCCGATACCTTCGTGCTCTTCGTGTGTTTCGTGCTCTTCGTGGTCCACCGATCGCGGCGACCCGCTTGTCCGCCATGGGAACATTCCGCGACGGTGGGAAACAAGTCGGTTCACCAGCGAGGGTGAATAACTCGGTTTTGAACTGGAAAGTGACGCTTGCCCACCCGGTGGCCTTGGTCGTTCGCCGCCCATGGCGTTGACCACTGGACTCAGTTGGAGCAACCACGAAGGACACGAAGGCCACGAAGAGGGAGATCGACGAGCTGCCGAATCGCATGATCGATTGTTCGATCGCGGTTCACTGGCATCTCGGGCCGCAAGTAAAAGATGGTATCGAACGCTTCTCTGTCCGATACCTTCGTGCTCTTCGTGTGCTTCGTGGTCCACCGATCGCGGCGACCCGCTTGTCCGCCATGGGAACATTCCGCGACCGTGGGAAACAAGTCGGTTCACCATCGCGGGTGAATCACTCGGTTTTGAACTGGAAAGTGACGCTTGCCCGCCCGGTGACCTTTGGGTCGATAGACCAATTCTTTACCGCGCCCCAGGTGGAATGGTGAGTCGCACGACGCGCGAGTCGCGAGTCGCCACGGCAAGTTCCACTCCATCGGGCGAGTAGGCGAGCGAGAACGCGGGAGCTTGCGGGAGTTGCTGGTGGTATAGCAGCCCGCTGCTGCTGGCATCCCAAACCGCGACATGGCCAGAGTAATCGACGGTCGCGATGCGATTGCCGGCCGGATTGAAGGCCAGCTTGTACACCGTGTCGTTATGGCCATCGACGTTGCGGGTTCGCAGCAATGACGATCGCTGGAACGATTGCCAAACGCGGTCCGATCCGCCCGTGAATAGTTGGCTCGAATCGGCCGAGTAGGCAAGCGTGTGCTGCCGCCCGGCGACACCCACGGAGATCTTTTCGAGCGGTTTCAGATCTGGATCCCAAAGCCGGATTGTGGCGTCGGCGCCGGCCGTCGCGAGCTCTTTCCCCGACGGCGCGAAGGCGACCGCGTAGACGGCGCGGGGATGCGAGTCGGCCGAGGCGGCTAGCTTGCCTGTTTCCAGATCCCACAGGATGGCCTTGCCGTCGCCGCCGCCGCTGGCCAAGCGTTTGCCGTCTCCGCTGAATCCCAGCGAGTAAACGGGCCGGGAATGTTCGGAACCGGTCCACCGTGGCACGGGGCTAGCGCACATCCAGGCGCGAAGCTGCTGATCGGCATGGGCCGAATAGAGCGTCCGTTGGTCGGAACCGAGCGCGAGCCGCACAGCGGGCGACGCGGGGCCTTTGAGCTCCATGAATGGACGCAATTCCATCATGTCGCCCGCTTTTTCGAGTCGCAAATGGCGGATCACGTTGTCCGCGGTGGACACGATCACTCGCTGGCCATCGGCCGAGATCTCAACTGCGGCGGAAGCGACGGGCAGTTTGAATTCGGCGAGCCGCTTGCCGTCGGCTCCTGACCACGCTCGCACGAAGGTGTCGTCCCCGGCGACCACGACCCGGCCATCCGCCGAGGCCGCAAGACCCTTGACCCCGACCGTGGTCCCCGCGAAATCCTGGGGCACGGCGAGCATCGCGGGATCCCAAGCGCGAATCAACTTGTCCATACCGGCGGTAAAGAGCCGTTTTCCATCCGCCGCGATTCGCATCTCGATGACATTGCCCTCATGCGCTTTGAAGGCCGCACGCGCGGCGACGCTCCACCGCGTTACTGACTTGTCAACGCTCGCGGAGACGACTCGCTGATCATCCGCCTCGAAGATGACCGCCGCGGCCACGGCCGTGTGACCGGCCCAGCGTTGGAGTTCCTTGGCGAAATCGGCGGGAGGGGCCGGGGCCACCGGGGCCTCGGAAGCGACTTGCCAGAGCCGCACCAAAGTGTCCTCATGGGCGCTTGCCAGTCGCGTGCCGGCGGCATTCCATGCAAGCGAACGCACCGTGCTGGGAGTCGCCCACGCTCCGAGCACGGGGACCTCCAGCGGCGGTGGAGCGGCGGTCGCGGCCGCGGGCGCGGCCGCGGCGGGTGCCGGTTCGGGTTTGCCTTCGGGTTTGGCGGCGGGCGCGGCGGCGAGCAGCTTTTCCAAAGACCAAACGCGGATTTGTCCATCGCCGCCAAAGGCCGCGATGCGCCGGCCGTCGGTGGTCGCCGCCAACGACGTCAGTGACGCCGCGCTGCCAATGCCGTGGGCCAGCCAGCGGCCCGTCTTGGCATCCCACAACCGCACGCTCTTGTCAGAGCCGATCGTTACGAGCAGTCGTCCATCGGCGACGTAGGCCACACCGGTCGTCGCGCCCGTGTGTCCCGCCAGCAGTCGATAGCAGGAGGGATACACGACGCGCAGTTGATTGTCGGCCGATGCCACCCACAATTGGCGACCGTCGGCGCTGAAGGCCAAATCGGTGGCGTTGGTGCCGAGCGCGATGTCTTCCAACAGGACCAGCGGCTCTTGGCCATAGATGCGTAGTCGCTGGTCGACGCCGGCGACGGCCATTCTTCCATCAACGGACCAAGCGATGGCGGCAACACCCACGGGCGTGTTGAGGGCGGGTACCGCGGCGCCGTCGGCCGTGCGCCAGAGCGAAATGCTGCCATACGCGGCGCCGACTTGACCGCCAACGGCGATCAGAGCGCCATCCGGGCGGATGGCCATGCACGTCGGCGCCACAGGGTGTTGCGTCAGATTCTTCGCGAGCGTGCCGTCGCGATTCCAGATCTTGACGGTTCGGTCCTCGCCGCAAGTGACAATCTGTTTGCCATCCGGTGTCCATGCGGCGGTCAAGACCTTGGTGGCATCGGCCAGCCACTGTGCGGCGACCACTTCCCGCTCCGCGCGCACGCCGCCCTCGGTGAGTGACCAATGCGGGCGTCCGTTTTCCGCGAGCGCCAGTCCGGCCAGCGTTCCGCCCGCCGGCCAATGCTGGATTTCGCGGCCGGTGGCGAAGTCGAACAAGCGTACGATCTGGTCGTCCCCCGTGGCGGCGAACCGAGTGCCGTTGGGAGCGACCGCGATCCGGCGCAGCGGCATCGGCACGGTGACGGTGCCGATGAGCGCGCCATCCACGGCGTTCCATAGCCGCGCGGATTTGTCGGCCGAAACGGCGGCGATCCGGGTCCCGTCTCCGGCGACCGCCAGTCCTGTCACGACGTCGGTGGGACCGGCAAACGAACGCGGCGATTGGCCGGTCGCAAGCGTCCACTGCCGCACGGTCTTATCGATGCCGCCACTAAGGACGCTCAAGCCGTCGGGCGTGAAGACGCAACTGGTCGCCGCGCCCATGTGTCCCGTGAGCACTCGTTCCAGGCGAGTGGATCGGACATCCACTTGGCCACGCGCATCCAGCACCGCAAAGTGAATCGGAGTTGGATTGGCGGGAGGCGCCGCGGCCCCGGCGGGAGGCGCTGGCGCCGCGAGCGATGCGATGGCGACCGCATTCGATGCGACCGCCGCATTCGGAGCTGGCGCGTTAGGAGCTGGCGCGTTAGGAGCGGGGGCATTTGGCGCGGGCGCGTTCGCGGCAATGGGTAACGGGCCGATGGGGCCGGCTTCCACGAATCGGCCGGTCGCCGCGACGTGCACCGAGTACTCGCTGGCGCTCGCGGCGATCACGCGAGTCTGGTCGGCGGAGTACGCCACCGAAGTCGCTGGGGCTGGCAGGGGAAGTTTGCGTTCTTGCTGGCCGTTGGCGGTGAGCCAAAACACGAGTTGTCCATCGCGAGTGATGGCGGCCGTTTGCGCGCCGTCGCGGCGTAGGGCCAAAGCGGCCACATCGAATTCGCCGCCGGCCATGGTGGCGATAACGCGGCCCTGAAGGTCATAGACCTTCACCGACTTGTCGGCCCCGGCCGTGATCAGATGTTGGCCGTTCGGCGACCAAATCACTCGGGTCAAGCCAGCGGGGTGCGCGGGAAACGCGGCGACCGCCGAAACGGTCTGCTTGGCGATCGCTTGGTCGCGAGTGGCGTAAACGACCGTTCCGTTGTCCGCTCCAAAATGGGCGACTGCGGGAACCGTGGCGACTGCCGCGGGCGCGTTGGGCGCGGGCGCGTTCGGCGCGGGCGCGGGTGCGGGCGCGTTAGGCGCGGGCGCTGGCGCTGCGGCAGGAGCTGGAGCGTTCGGGAGGGCGGCCACGGGGGCAGCTGGGGCGGCGAGTGGTTCGAGCAGTTGCAAAACACGGCCAGTGGCGATGTCCATCACTCGAACCACGGCGTCTTCGTCCGTCACGGCAGCCCGCAATCCATCCCGCGAGATGCGAACTCCGACGGCTTGGGAGGGCAGGGGGTACGTGGCGGCGATCTGGCCCGAAGCGAGCGTCCAGACTCGCAACTGTTTATCGCGGGCGGTGGCCAACACCTTTTGGCCGTCGGGGCTGATCGCCACCGAGGTCACCGCATCGGCCGCTCCGGCGCAAGCGCGAACGGCCGCGCCGCTCGCGACATTCCAGAGCCCCACCGACTTGTCACGGCCGCCGGTGGCCACCGTGGTTGCGTCGATCGAAAACGCGACACTCGTCAGCGGTTGCGGGCTGGCGGCGATCTTCCGCAAGGCGAGCAGTTTGGTGACACGAACTTGGCGATCGTCGGCGCCGACGATCACCGACTTTCCATCCGGGGTGAATGCCACGCCGCTTGGGACGGTCGCTCCGAGGTCGAAGTCTTCGAGCAATTCGCCAGCGGTCGCGTAGACGCGAATCGCGCCATCCGCCAACGTGGCCGCGAACTTTTGTCCATCGGCCGACCACGCGATGCCGCGAACCGCAGCCGGTAGGTTGGCCGCGACCGGGCCGGCCGTTCCACCCGCGAGCGCGAACTGGCGGATCGACTTGTCCGCGCAGCCAACGAGCGCCGTCTTGCCGTCGGCGGTCAGCGCGAACCGTTCGATCGGCGCGCCGGCGGCGAACGAGGCGAGCGGTTTGCGATCGGCCAACTGCCAAGTTTTGATGGTGCCGTCACCGTGGGCGGTCACCAGAGTGGACGTGGCGGCGACAATGGTCATCCCAACGATCGGCGCGCCGGTGTCAAGCGTTGCGGTTTCCTTCTTTTCCGCGACATTCCAAACTTTGAGCTGGCCGTCCGCACCACCGGAGAGAAGCGTTCCGTCGGGCGCGTAGACAAGGGATTGAACGGCGGCGGCGTGGCCTTCCAAGGCGGCCGTTTGCTGGCCGTCGACAAGATTCCAAACACGGATCTTTTGACCGGCGTCGGCGGTGGCCAGTTGTTGCACATCACCGCGCCAAGCCAAAGTTCGGATCGGCATTTCATGGGCGAGCGTCCAACCTGGAGCGCCGTCCGCCACACTCCACAATCGCACCGCCTTGTCCGCGCCCGTGGTCGCGATCGTCGCGCCGTTAGGCGACAGCACCACGCTTTCGACAGGGCCTGTATGACCTGACAAAACTCGCGGAGCGGCCGGAATGTCCCAGACTCGCAGCACACCGTCGTCGCCGACGGAGACCCACGGCGCCGGTCGCGGCGGGAACGCGACGCCCCGAGCCGCGCCCGTATGGGCATGGAGCCGCATCGCCAGGACGCCGTCGGACGCTCCGCGAACGGATACTCCGCCGTTGGCATCCGCCACAGCGATCGCAAGGTTGTCCGCCGACACGGCGATCCCGGTGGCCGCTGCCGCTCCCGATTCCACTTGATAGAGCGCGTTGCCGGTGGCGACTTCCAACGCCCGCAGCTTGCGGTCGGCATTGATCACATAGGCCCGTTGACCGTCGGCGGAGGTCGTCAGCGTCTCCGCGGCCGCCGGCAGTTTCGCGACCGGCTGCACGGTTTGAAAAGGCAATTGCCATACGCGCACTATGCCGTCGCCGCCCGCCGATGCCACTTGGGCGCCGCCCGAGTGATACGACAATCCGGTCAGCTCGCCCTCGTGCGCTAGCAGCCGAGCGAGGGGGGCTCCTTGTCCGGCGCCAGCGACACTCAGTCGCCCGGTTGCGTCCCCCGCTGACAATTCGCCACCGTCGGCTCGCAAAGCAAGGGCTGTTGGTCGAGCGGTGACAGACAACGGGCCGCGAATCGGTTTGCCGTCGGCAACGGTCAACCAGTGGATCGCTCCGTCTGCTTGTCCCGCCGCGATCGCCAATCCATCCGCGGATGCGGCGAGAGGCAGCGAGGACCAAGGAGCGGCGACCGTCGCAGCCGCGTTCGCCGGGGCCGGCGCGGCTGGAGGAACGGCGGCGGGAGCGGCAACCGCTTTCGCCGCTGGCACAACGGTTTTCGGAGCGATTTCCCATCGCCATACGCGGACCTCGCCGTCGGCGGTCGCTGTAGCGGCCAGCGGCTCACGCGCGTTCAAGGCAACGCTAGCTACCGTTTCCGGGCCGCCCCAGAACCAACCTGCCGGCGAACCGTCTCCAAGATTCCAACCACGGACAAGGCCCGTTTGGTCGGCGGCCCAGACTCGGGTGCCGTCCGCGTTCAGCGACAACGCGGTCAACGCCGACTTCTTTGGTGATGGCCACTGATGACGGACTTTCTTCCCGGCGACGTCCAGAACAACGAGGGTCCCCTCGGGCTGACTGGCAACGAGTGTCTTGCCGTCCGCGGAAACCGCGATCAAACCCGCCGCCGCTGGCAACCCGGCGAGCAATTCGGCGGCCACCGGCGGCGCGTTCCACAACTTCACCAAACCGTCAGCGCCCGCGGATAGCCAGCCTTGTCCTTGCGGGTCGCGAGCCACGGCGGTAACGGCCGCCAAGTGGGCGCCAACGGGCGGTTGCGGTGCGCCGTCCATGGTCGACCATGTCGATAGATCCCCCGTGGTGTCGCCGAGCACCGACCAACGACCGTCGCCGGAAATGACGAGCGGACCGGGAGTGGCAGGCAGTTTTTCGACGGTCCGCGCGAGCTTGCCGTCGGCCGTGGTCCACGCGCGAAGCGTGCGATCATTGGCGACGCTCCAGGCGGTTTTGCCGTCAGGCGACAGCGACACTCGCAGCACGGGTTGCGTGTGGCCGGCGAGTGTTTGCGGTGTCGGCGTGAAGTTCCAAAGCCGCACCGTTCCGTCGGCGCCCGCGGTGGCGAATTCAGCGACTTTCGGATGTGTGGCGAGGCCGATCACCGCGCCAGTGTGGCCACCGTGGGTGCTGACGGGAACGCCATCCACGACATTCCAAACTTTGATGCCGCCCGCTTCGCCCGCGGCAACGAGGCGGGAAGTATCCGCGGAAAAGGCGATCGAAGTGATCCGACCGGGGCCGTCAGCCAAGGCCCGGATGTTTTTGCCGTCCACGGTTTGATACAGCAGCACGCGGGCGTCCACACCGCCACTGGCCAGCCATTTTCCATCCGCCGAAACTGCCAAGCTGGTGGCCGCATCGTTGTGAGCACCGAGAGGTTGCGGGGCGATCGGCGGCCATTCGACCTTTCGCACCCAGCCGTCCTGGCCGCCGACGAACAGCGACTTGCCGTCCGGTGCGACCGCGAAACTGCCGGCGAGCGGCGTGAGTACCGTCCCGGCGAGTTGGCCGTCGGCCATCTTCCATTGTCGCACGCCGCCATCACCGCCCAGCGAAAAAACGGCGCCAGCCGATTCGAGCAAGGCGGCACCGACCAGCGGTGCCGTGGTGCCCGCGAAATCGCGGACAGCCGCTTTGGTTTGGCTATCCCACCACCGCAGCGTTCCGCCCGCATCGCCCGTCAGCACGAAACGGCCATCGGCGGCGACCTGGATGGCCGTCGGCGCGGATGGTATGCCGGCCCACTCGTTGACAGGGTAAGGTCGGCTGAAATCGAAAAACTCAACCGCGCCACGGCGCGTCCCGGTGGCGAAGCCGGTTCCCGCGGGAGCGATCGCCAGTGTGAGTACGGGATCGGCACCGGAAGCGATTTGGGCAACGGGTTGGCCCGTGGCGCGGTCCCATAACCGGACGGACCCGTCGATGCTGCCACTGACGAGCAGGCGACCATCGGGCGAAAAGCCGACGGCGTATACGGGGCCCGTATGGCCTTCGAGAAACCGCACTTGCGGTTCAGGCATCTGTCCGTAGCCGATGCTCGCAACAAGCAGCGCGAGACACGGTGCGATGAGCGGGGCGGTAAAACAATGCGAGAGCCGCCGGCCCGCATTCCGCGATGCGGAAGTGGGCGATGGTGCGCCGGAATTTGGCGAATGATCAACGCTCATCGATATTAGCCTCCTGGTGGCGAGAAGTATCGTTGACTGCGTGTGACCCCGCAAGCCGCGGCACGCTCATTCGGTGACGGGAACCGGGCATCGAGTTTCGGGTTCGGCACACGGCCCTCCTGAGTTGCCAAAGCCAAATCCTCCCCGATGGCCTCGTTTACCGCCGAGCCGCAGGCGACGGCCGGCCTACCAAACCGATCATCGCCGCCCAACCGAACCCCGCGTCCAACCCCGCCAGCCCCTGAGCGATCGGTGCCAAGCAATCAGTGCCAGGCACTACCAACGATCGATCGGTGCCAGGCACTACCGGAGTATTCCGCGTCCATCCCGATGGCCTCGTTTACCGCCGAGCCGCAGGCGACGGCCGGCCCTCCAAACCGATCATCGCCGCCCAACCGAACCCCGCGTCCAACCCCGCCAGCCCCTGAGCAATCGGTGCCAAGCAATCGGTGCCAGGCACTACCAACAAGCAATCGGTGCCAGGCACTACCAACGATCAATCGGTGCCAGGCACTACCGGGGTATTCCGCGTCCATCCCGATGGCCTCGTTTACCGCCGAGCCGCAGGCGACGGCCGGCCCACCAAACCGGATCCGTGCCGCCCGACCGAATCCCGCGTCCAACCCCGCCAGCCCCTGAGCAATCGGTGCCCAGCAATCGGTGCCAGGCACTACCAACAAGCAATCGGTGCCAGGCACTACCAACGATCAATTGGTGCCAGGCACTACCGGAGTATTCCGCGTCCATCCCGATG
>CAIXSC010000967.1 GCA_903921945.1 uncultured Planctomycetaceae bacterium | reverse complement strand
GGTGGGCCAAGGTCTGGGGAACGGCGACGCTCGCCGAGCACGCCCGGATCGAATGGAGTTCCCGTTTCACTCGCACCCTCGGCCGCGCCTACCCCCAGCGGATGCTCATCCGACTCAACGCGGCGCTGCGCGAACCGCTCCGAGCAACGCTCCTCGAAGAGGTGCTCTGTCACGAGGCGGCCCACCTCGCTGTCCATATCCTGCATGGCCGCGACGCCAGCATGCATGGTCCCGAATGGCAACGACTGATCCAAATGGCGGGCTACACCCCTTGCACCGGCATGCATGTTCCCGAACTGGTCGCGAGTGGCGACTCGCCGATCCGATACGAACACGTCTGCCCCGCATGCCAAGCCAAACGGTTCGCCAAACGGCGCCAACCGTCCTGGCGGTGCTTCGCATGCCGACGACTCGGACGCGACGGCAAACTGACCATCCATCGTCGTTCGTCGACCAGCGAGGCGCGCGATGAGTGAACGATGCCCGTTTTGCGATCCTCCCGCGTCGAAAGTGCTCCATCGCAACGAGCACGCTTTGATCCTGTCGGATGGATTTCCCGTGACCGGCGGGCATCTGCTGGTTTGCACCAAACGCCACGTCGCGGATTGGTTCGAGGCTACCGATGCCGAGCAACAAGCGATTTTGGACCTGCTGCGGCATGGACGCGGCTTGATCCTCGAACACCATGCCCCCGCAGGCTTCAACATCGGCGTCAACGTCGGCGTCGCGGCTGGCCAGACGGTGATGCACCTCCATGTGCATCTCATCCCGCGATACCCCGGCGATGTGGCGGATCCACGGGGCGGCGTGCGGCATGTCATCCCCGATCGTGGCAACTACCTGCGAACCAAAACGCCCAACCTCCCGCGACTCGGCAGCGATTCCGCGACAAGCTACCTGGTTCGCGGCGCCGACGATCCTCTCCTACCGCATCTGCGGGAATGCCTGGACCGCGCCGAGTCCGCCGACTTCGCCGTGGCGTTCGTGCTGAGGAGCGGCGTCGAACTCTTACGCGAACACCTCGTCGATCTGCTGCGGCGCGGCGGGCGCCTGCGGATCGTCACCGGCGATTATCTCGATGTCACCGACCCCGATGCGCTCGCGGAACTGCTCGACCTTTCGGGGAATCTCCAAGTCCGGGTGTTTGAAGCCGGCCCGATGTCGTTCCATCCGAAGTCGTACATTTTTCACGACCAGGGAGGCGCCGGCACGGCGTTTGTCGGAAGTTCCAATCTGACTCGGCCTGCGCTCCGCGGCGGCGTGGAATGGAACTGCCGTGTGTTTCGTGCCCAAACTGACCAAGGTTTTTCGGAAATCGTCGACGCGTTCGAGAGTCTCTTCGTCCATCCGCGGACGCGCCCGGTCGATCTGGATTGGATCGACGCCTACCGCCAACGTCGTCGGCCGGCATCCGCTCCGCAGGTTGTGTTCGACGTGGCTGACGACGCGCCGCCGCCACCCCCTGAGCCGCACGTGATTCAGCGCGAGGCGCTCGCGGCGTTGCAGGCGACGCGGCAGGCCGGCAACGAGGCGGGCCTCGTGGTCCTGGCGACGGGCCTCGGGAAGACTTGGTTGGCCGCGTTTGACTCGACGAACGAGTCGTTTGCGCGCGTGCTGTTTGTGGCCCATCGCGAGGAGATTCTCACTCAGGCGATGCACACCTTCCGCCGCATCCGACCGCAGGCTCGGTTGGGCTTGTACACCGGCGAGGAAAAACAGCCGAACGCCGATGTCTTGTTCGCTTCTATTCAAACGCTGGGAAGGGTCCGGCATTTGAAGCGATTCGCACCGGAGTCGTTCGACTACATCGTGGTCGACGAGTTCCACCACGCGGC
>CAIXSC010000966.1 GCA_903921945.1 uncultured Planctomycetaceae bacterium | reverse complement strand
GGTTGGTGGTCGGTGGTGGGTGGTCGGTGGTCTGTGGTGGGTGGTCTGTGGTGGGTGGTCTGTGGTGGGTGGTGTGTGGTGGGTGGTTGGTGGTTGGTGGTCAGTGGTCGGTCGTCGGTAGTTGGTGGTCAGTGGTGGGTGGTCAGTGGTTGGTGGTCAGTGGTCGGTCGTCGGTCGTCGGTGGTTGGTTGTCGGTTGTCGGTCGTCGGTGGTTGGTGGTCAGTGGTTGGTGGTTAGGCAGGGAGGCTGCGCGGGTGGCACTCGTTCTTTTTCGTCGTGTCGGGTAGGCTTCGGTCGCACCGTCTCTGCTGATTTCATCGGCAGGGCGAATCTTGAACCCTGGCACGAATGACTTCATGTTTGGTTTTCTCAACATCGACAAGCCGGCGGGGATGACGTCGCGGGACGTCGTCAATCGGATTCAGCGACTCGTGCGTCCCTGCAAGGTCGGGCATGCGGGAACGCTCGATCCGCTCGCCACAGGTGTGTTGGTGATTTGCCTCGGGCATGCCACGCGGCTCGTCGACTACGTGCATCGTTACTCGAAAAGGTACGCTGCCGGGTTTTTGCTGGGTCGCACGAGCGACACCGAGGATATCAAGGGCCACGTGGTCGAGTTGCCGACCGCGCCCACGGTTAGCCACGAGGAAATCGAGGCTGTTCTGCCGCGGTTCCTTGGGGAAATCTCCCAGGTCCCGCCGGCTCATTCGGCGTTGAAGGTGGATGGCCAGCGGGCTTATGCTCGCGCCCGCCGCGGCGAGACCGTTGTGTTGGACGCGCGGCCGGTGACAATTCATGCATTGCGATGCACAGCCTACGAACCGCCAGAGCTGCGGCTTGATGTCACCTGCGGCACTGGCACCTACGTGCGGAGCCTCGGGCGCGACATTGCCCGCGCGGTCGGCACCGAAGCGGTGATGGTCCACTTGCGGCGGGTCGCCATCGGTCCCTTCCAAGTGGAAACGTCGGTTGAGTTGGCGCGCTTGGAGCGGGACGGACTGGCGGGTGTCACTGCGCATCTGCTTCCACCGGGACTCGCACTGGTCGGACTCGGGACGCGCTGGTTGACCGAGATCGAAGAACGCCGCGTGCGGCAGGGGCAAGCGATCGACGACAACTCGGCCGCCCCTGAGCGCGCCGCTACCGCCGTCTGTGGCGATGCCATGATGTCGGGCCACGAATCGACGGCCGTCCAGCTCGATTTCCCGCCTCCGCCCGATGCCACGACGATGGCCGCGTACGGAGCCGGCGGTCGACTCGTGGCCGTGCTGCAAAAGGGCCCGGCCGACCGCTGGCGACCCGTGTTAGTGTTTCCGCTCGAACCCGCCGGTTGATGGCCTCCAACGAGCTTTCGCCCCGCTATTTTCGACCCGTTTCAACGAGCTTTTGCCCCGTTGTTTTCGGCGTGCTCTGGACGAGCTTTCGCCCCGCTGTTTTCGACCCGCGAGACGTTCGTTCACCGCAGTCCGATTTGACTTTAGCGGGGCTTTTCTCCAGAATCGGGCGAATCTTGCCGTGTACCTCTGAGCGGGTGATTCACGGGAATGGGAATGGGAATGGGAATGGGAAGCCAACCGTTGCGGGGCCCGAGATAGGAGGATTGGCGATGCTGACGATCCACGGTGCGAAACTACGGACTTGCGAAGGATGGAACCGGCGCGCGGTTTTGCAGGCGGGCGGCGCGGGACTGTTAGGCATGTCGCTGCCGCGGCTGCTGGCCGCGGAGGCGGCGGCTGATTCCGGTCCGAAGCCAACCGCGAAGTCGGTGATCTTCTTAATGCTCTTTGGCGGTCCCAGCCAGTTGGAGACTTTCGATCTGAAGCCGAACGCGCCCGAGCAGATCCGCGGGCCGTTCAAGCCGATCGCTTGCCGCACTCCCGAGTTACTCATCGGCGAGCACCTTCCCAAGACGGCGGCGATCTCCGACAAGTTCTGCGTCATTCGCTCGATGTCGCATTCGTTCAACGATCACAGCGGTGGCGGGCATTACCTACAGACGGGGCGTCGCTGGCATGTGCCGATCGGTGGCGGTTTCTCGCCAACGCCGCGTGATTGGCCGTCGATCGGATCGATCGTGGAATACTTGGAACAGCGAAAACAGGGGCTCGACCGATCACTGGCCTCATACATGGTCGTCCCGAATACACTCGGCCGACTCCAGGAGAAGGGCCAGTATCCGCGACCTGGAGAACACGCCGGTTGGCTCGGACCGCGGTTCAATCCGCTCACGACGCAGATCGAAAAGAAGTCGCTCACGGACAACCCGTACTGGCGTGATTGCTCGGATGAGGAACTGAACTACCAAATCGCCGGTTTGGCCCCGCGCGAAGGCATGACGCTCGATCGATTGAATGGCCGTCATTCGTTGCTCGACCAGTTCAACCTGGAACGGCGACGGCTGGACGAGCTGCTCGCCGGCGGCCAATCGAATGCCGCGCACGTGGCGAACTCCGGCGGTCCTGTCGATTCGGCAGGTTCATTGGCTGCTAGCCCTGGACGGCCAGCGGCCATGGCCAGCTTCGAGGCTTTTCGGCAGCGAGCTTTGGCGTTGGTGACATCCAACAAGACGCGCGAAGCGCTCGACATCCGCCGCGAGCCAGCGGCGCTCAGAGACCGTTACGGACGCCATTTGTTCGGGCAGAGCGTGTTGATGGCTCGACGGCTTGTGGAAGCCGGTGTGCGATACGTCACGGTGCATTACGACTGCGTGGACGGCTACAGTTGGGATTCGCATCGCAACAGCGATGACGTGAAGAAACATCTGCTGCCGACATTCGATCAGGCGTACTCGGCGCTCATTCAGGATTTGGAAGAACGCGGGTTGTTGCAGGAGACGTTGGTGGTGGCCACAGGCGAGATGGGCCGCACGCCTCGCGCTAACGCTCAATGGGGGCGCGACCATTGGAGCACGCTTTTCTCGAATGTCCTGGCGGGCGGCGGGGTGGCGGGCGGACGGATCTACGGCAAGTCGGATAAAGACGCCGCGTACGCGATGGAAAAGCCGGTTTCCCCCGAGGATCTCGCGGCAACCGTTTACCACGCCATGGGAATCGATCATGAGCTCCGTGTTCCCAACGCGGAAAACCGGCCGACACCGGTTGTCGAAGGCGGCACGCCGGTGCTTGGCGTGTTCGGTTAGCCGCGGGACCGGAGCCGCTCCCTATAAAAAACAACGGCCCGGTTGCCGAAGCAACCGGGCCGCGTCGCGTCGCCTCTCACCTCCAGAGAGCCGTCGCCCGTGATTTAATGTCGAGCGGCGGCGGTTACAGCGCCGAGTCGCCCGTTTCACCCGTCCGAATGCGCATGGCCTGCGCCAAGTCGGTGACGAACACCTTGCCATCACCGATTTGGCCGCTGCGAGCCGCGGCGGCGATGATGTCCAGGATTCGCGAGACGTCCGAGTCTTTCGCGGCAATCTCGATTTTCACCTTGGGCACAAAGTCAACTTGGTACTCGGCACCGCGGTACGTTTCCTTATGGCCTTTCTGTCGGCCGTAGCCGTGTACCTCGGTGATCGTCATTCCCAGGAAGCCCTCTTTCACAAGAGCCGCCTTGATGTCGTCCACTTTGTGGTGCCGAACAATCGCCTCAATCTTCTTCATGGAACCCGATCCTTTCGCGTGTAGGTTTGGTTTGATGTCGGATGTGTGCAAGTCCGGCTGGGCTTGTCGTCCCGATCCGCCGCATTTCAGGGCACCCCGGCCTGGGTGGCGTTGCCGCCACCCAGGCACAGCGGGCGTCCTCTCGGCTAGGCGGAAGCCGGAAAGGAACTACTCACGTGAACTCCCAGGATGTCCGGTTGGCTATCAGCCGAACCGCTCCGAGGTGCGAGCCATGACGAAGCCGTGATAAGCTTCGTTGCCATGCTCGCCGACATCCAAACCTTCCACTTCTTCTTCTTCCTTGACTCGCAGACCCATGGTCACCTTGATCAGGATCCAGGCGATCGAGGAAGCGACAACCACATAGGCCGCACACGAGGCGACACCGATGAGCTGCAGCACGAGTTGCGAGGTCCCGCCACCGTAGAAGAGACCGCTCCACTGATTCAGTGCGGGATCGGTAATCCGCATCTTGACGATGTCCGGGTGGGCGAAGAGCCCGACACACAGCGTGCCAAACACGCCACACACCAAGTGGACCGAGGTGGCACCAACGGGATCGTCAATCTTAATGCGATCGAAAAACATCACCGAGAAGACAACCAGCACACCGGAAATGGCTCCGATGACCACCGAGGCTACCGGGGTCACGTAAGCACAGGAGGCCGTGATTCCGACGAGACCCGCGAGGCAGCCGTTCAAAGTCATGCCAAAGTCGGGCTTGCCGAGCAACAACCAGGCGGCAATGGTCGCCGTGATCGTGGCGGTCGCACCTGACAAATTCGTCGTCATCGCGATGTCAGCAATCGCCCCAGGATCCGCAGCCATCGTGCTGCCCGGATTGAAACCGAACCAGCCAAGCCAGAGGACCAAGCAGCCGATGAAAGCGGCCATCATGCTGTGGCCAGGAATCGCGTTGACTTTGCCGTCGGGACCAAACTTGCCCTTCCGGGGTCCGAGGAAGAGGATGCCCGTGAGGGCCGACCAGCCACCGATCGAGTGGACTTGGGTGCAACCCGCGAAATCCCAGAACCCCTTAGCCGCTAACCAACCACCACCCCAGATCCAGTGGCCAACGACCGGGTAGATCGCGATAGCCATGATGAAACTGAAGACGATGAACGAGTGATACTTGATTCGTTCCGCCACCGCGCCAGACACAATGGTCGCGGCGGTGCCCGCGAACACCAACTGGAAGAAGAATTTCGCAGTCAGCGGGATACCGGTCCAATTGAGTGCATTGTAGTCGCCGACGTAGGCCGCGGCCGTCGCCGGACTGTTATCAGCACCTGAGGCGGTGAGTAAGCCGCTAGTTCCGACGTAGGGGCTCCCGTTGCCGAACATCAACCCGAAGCCAACAAGCCAGAATCCGAGGGTGGATACAGCAAAGACGATGAAATTCTTGGAGAGAATATTGACGCAGTTTTTAGCACGGCAGAAACCAGCCTCGACGCAGCCGAATCCCAGATTCATGAAAAAAACCAGGAAGCCGGCGATCATGACCCAGAGCGTGTCCGCGGCGATCTTCAGGTCGCCGATGGTCGGCCCCGAGGGAGCGGCCGCTGGTGCGGGTGCTTCCGTGGGCGGGGCGGGCGTGCCTTCCGTAGGCGGAGCGGCGGCAGCTTCCGCTGGAGCCGCTTCCGGCTTGGCGGCCGTCTCCGCAGGTGGGTCAGCCGGAGCGGTTGCCGCCGGCGCCTCAGGCTTGGTTTCTTCTTTAGCATCCTGCCCTCTTGCCGCAGTGCTGCCAATGAGCAGCAACATCAACGGCAAGGCATACATCCACTTGTTTCGCAGCATTTTCGCCAGCATACTTGGCACCGCCTTTCAAACTATCGCCTCGGACGTCCGCGAAACGACAACTGTTGCCCATTTCTTCGGAGTTCGAACGTCCTGCCAATGGAGTGGAGGGTGTGACCGGGAATCGCTCGGCTGCCCGCGAGTGAATTCCACGTTGCCTACCCACCGCTTCCTAACGTGCTTGCAAGGCATTTAACGTGCCAATTGTTGGGCGATTCCTTCCGGCCACGCCACAAGCCAATAGAGATTAACAACTTGCGTCGTTCTGGTATTTCTGAACTGAGGGCCCCTGAGCAGTCGCGCGGCATCGTCTGCTCAGGTTCCGCGCAGCGAAGATCGTGTTTCTGGCGACGCTTTGGGGGGAAGTATCCATGTCAGTCCTCGATCGATTCAAACTGAATGGCAAACGGGCCTTCATCACGGGCGGAAGCCGAGGGCTCGGGCGGGAGATGGCGTTGGCGATCGCTGACGCCGGCGCCGATGTGCTGCTCGTTGGCCGCGACACGGCGAGTCTCGAGGCAACCGCCGGAGACATTCGCCAGTGCGGCCGGCAAGCGTGGACAATCACCGCCGACGTGGGCGACCCCGAAGTCTGTGGTCAAGCTTGCGATCAAGCGTTGCGCGAACATGGTTCGTTCCACATCCTGGTGAACAACGTCGGGGGCCGGCGCGAAAACATTCCCACGGAGTCGATGCCGCTGGATCGCTGGCGCGCTCTGATCGACCTTAACCTGACCAGCGTGATGGTTTGCACTCAGAGGCTCGGACAGGCGATGATCGAACAGCGGATTGCTGGCCGCGTCATCAACATCGCTTCGATCAACGCCCTGGTGGCAGGTCGCGGCATCGCCGGCCGGCACTACGAAACGGCGAAGGCCGCCGTGCTGCAATTCACGCGGGCGGTCGCGGCCGACTGGGCTCCGCATCGCATCACGGCGAACGCGATCTTGCCTGGTGGATTCATGACCGAACCGAATCAGCGCTGGTCGAAACTCCACCCGGAAGTCATCGAGCGGTTCCGGGCGAATATTCCGATGGGCGATTTCGGGCAACCCGAGGACCTCGGGCCGTTGGCCGTATACCTTGCCAGCGACGCATCCCGCTACATGACTGGCGCGGCACTGGTCATCGACGGCGGATACACGTTGTGGTAACGGGCCCTCGGGGCGGGAAAGAAACCAAGCCGGTAGACTCGCGTGACACGTTCTAGGGGCAACCGATGAGTTATCCGTTTCGGCTCGCGGTGGTCGGCGTCGACCATCCCCACGGGGCCCACTGGCGTCAGCTACTCGCGCAGTTTCCCGCGGAAATCGAGATTGTCGCGGTGGTACCGGCGTTCCAAGGCGCCCTGACCAGCCTCGAAGAGCGACTGGCCAGCGTCCCTCGCTTCGCGACGGTCGGCGAAATGCTGGCTCGGGTTCCGCTAGACGGGGCGATGGTAGCCTTGCCGAATGACGAGACGCCGGCGGTGGTGGCCGAGTTAGCTCGCGCGGGCAAACATCTCCTGGTCGAAAAACCGGTGGCATCGACCGCGGACGAATTGGATTTGGTAGTGGAAGCGGTCACGGCGGCTGGGGTCGCGTTCCAAACAGGCTATCTATGGCGGTATGACGAAGCGGCGAACCGGTTGAAAAGAATGCTCGCCGAGGGCCAATTCGGGAAGCTGATCAGCGTCGAGATGTTGTATGCCACGAGCGACGTACGGCGCCGCGGTCCCGATCACTTCCTCTTCGACGCCTCCGTTTCGGGCGGCGGCTTTTTTCATTGGCTTGGCTGCCACTATCTCGATCTGTTGCGGTATCTCGTGCCCGACACGATTATCGGAGTCACAGCGCGCATCGGCGTGTTTGGGGCCACGCCGCTCGAGGTCGACGATGGCGGCACGGTCATTCTCGAATTCGAGTCAGGTGGTCTGGCCACGCTGGTCGGCGGATACTGGCTACCCCGCTGGGCGGGCGAGAACCGGTGGTCGATTCGCGGCTCGAATCGCTGGGTGAACTGGGAGCCGGCTCGACCTGGCACATCGGGCGTGTTGGAAATCCATGGACCTCAGCCGCAATGGCATGCGATGGAGGAGACGTATTACGTCGCGGCCGACCCAACCCCGGGATACGGTGGCCGGCGCGGTGTGGACTTGGTGTCTGACTGGCTCCGGTCGGCGCGTGGCGGCGGGCCGTGCCGGAATACCATCGAGTCCACTCGGGATGTCCTGCGTCTGCTTGATCTCATTCACACTTCGTCGCGGGAAGGCCGGCGTCTTGCATGCCGCTTGCCGCCGGGTTAAATCGATGCTTGGTGGATGGAGGCGGAACGACGTGGATCGATCCGCCGCCGTAGGGACTCGAATAGCTCCCCACGACAACTCCGTCCCGGTCCCTTAGTCACGACTCGCGGCCGCATCCCGGCGACCGCTTGCCGATCACCGTTGCATTGGAGCGTCGCCCTGCCATGAGTTCGCCTGCTGAAACGATGTTGACCGAGGCCCTGGCCGCGCAAAAATACACCCGCAAGTTTTTCGTGGTGGAACTGGATTTTGGCGAAGCCACCATTGACGCGTTGGAAGCGCAGTGCGAGGCGGCGAAGTACGCGTTGCGAGCCGGCCTATCCCCGGAAAACATTGAAAAGCTCACAGGGTTGTGGGGAGCCTATCTCGGCGAAGTCCTTCGCCGCAACTCCGCAGGCCAATGGGCAACCGTCTCCGTGGACGGTGCGGATCGCTGCGTGTTGCAGACAACCGGACAAACGGTCTTCCCGCACGACGCCGTCCGCAAACGACTGGAACAGGGAGCGGCCGCCGATCTACGAGTTGCCTACGCGACGCTCAAAGCCCAACTTCAAGCGTAGCTTGAAGTGGTCGCCGGGGATCGACTTGAGGCGCTGCGGATTGATGTCGGTGCCGTGGATCGACGTCAGACGCGGACCTCCGTGAGCGACCTTCGCTTTTCCCGAACGAAGGGCTTTGCGGAGGCGTCGCATGGCGGTCGGCACTCGCGGAGAAACCTACCGACAGCGCTCCATTCCCGAAGCGGGATCCGTGCCAGCCTCAGGCCCATCGAGCATGGCTCGTTGGTAAACGAGGATGATTCTTCGTTGATCGCCAATCCGAAAGTGCTGGCCGGGCCGCAAGCCGCGATTTGCGCTTGCGGCGTTGATTGCACGGCCGCATCCCGCGATTTGCGCTTGCGGCGTTGATTTGGGTGCAGCCCTGCCGTCGCCTGCGGCTCGTCGGTAAACGAGGAAATCGGATACCGGCGTAGTTCGAGGCGAATCCTCCCTTGTACGACGGACATCTTGTCCGTCGCG
>CAIXSC010000965.1 GCA_903921945.1 uncultured Planctomycetaceae bacterium | reverse complement strand
GGAACAGGTGGCGGCAATCACATCGTCATGGGCGGCCCCACACCGGCGGACAGCATTTTCTTGCGACGGCCGGATTTGTTGCGGAGCATGGTGTCGTATTGGTTGAATCGACCGTCGCTCTCGTATCTGTTCTCCGGGTTGTTCATCGGGGCGACAAGCCAAGCGCCGCGGGTGGACGAGGCGCGTCACGAGGCGGTTTACGAACTCGAGACGGCGTTCACTCAGTTGCCGGAGAGCGGCCCGGTGCCGCCTTGGCTGGTCGATCGCGTGTTCCGCCATCTGCTGGTCGACGTGACGGGCAATACGCATCGCGCTGAATTCTGCATCGACAAGCTGTACTCGCCCGACTCGTCGACGGGCCGGCTGGGGCTGGTCGAGTTCCGCGGGTTTGAAATGCCGCCCCATGCGCGGATGAGTTTGACGCAGCAGTTGCTGATGCGGGCCTTGGTCGCGCGGTTCTTGGAGCAGCCGTACCGCGAGCGGCCAGTGCGGTGGGGAACGGCGTTGCACGACCGGTATCTGTTGCCGCATTTCGTCGCGCAGGATTTCGCCGAGGTGCTGGGCGAGATGCGGACGGCGGGATACGCGTTCGAACAGGACTGGTTCGCGCCGCATTTCGAATTCCGGTTCCCGGTTGTCGGACAGGTGGCGCACCAGGGCGTCCAGTTGGAATTGCGGCAGGCGATCGAGCCCTGGAATGTGTTGGGCGAGGAGCCGGCGGGCGGCGGAACGGCGCGGTTCGTCGATTCATCCGTCGAGCGATTGCAGCTTAAAGTGCGCGGCCTGACCGGAATGCGTTACGTTGTGTCGTGCAATGGGCGTCGAGTGCCGTTGCAGTCCACCGGCACACCCGGCGAATTCGTGGCCGGCGTGCGGTTCCGCGCTTGGCAACCGCCTTCGTGCCTGCATCCGACGATCGGTGTGCATACGCCGCTGGTGTTCGACCTGATCGATAACTGGAATCATCGTTCGATTGGCGGTTGCACGTGGCATGTCTCTCATCCGGGAGGACGCAGTTTCGAGACGTTCCCGGTGAACGCGTACGAGGCGGAGAGCCGGCGGATCGCGCGGTTCTTCCCGGCGGGTCATACACCGGGCGCGGATGTGGCGCCTCCACCGGTCGAACACAATCCCGATTATCCTTTCACTTTGGACTTGCGGCGGCCGATCGAGCTAGCAACGCTCAATGAGTGAGCGGCGGCCGGCCCGAAGACCTTGAGGCTTCCAGCCGGAACCGCAACGAACCGGCGACGGCCGCCATCCACTGGGATGACTGGCCGCGGCGCCGCGGCGTGACTTTCGTTCTCGATTCCTTATTCCCGATAACACCAACGATGGCGACGACCGGAACGGTGGGGGCCGCAACGCCTCCAGGCGGACTGTTCTCCGGGTACGTTCCTCCCGCGGACGGTTACGACGAACTGCTATCCCCGGACGGAACCTTCCGGCCGGTGTGGCGGGCGTTCGTGCGCGGTTTGGAACAGCTTGGACCGATGGCCGTCGCGCAGCGCGCCGAGCAAGCGCGTCGGCTGCTTCGCGAAAACGGCGTGACGTACAACGTCTTCGGCGCGCCACAGGGCCCCGATCGCCCGTGGGAACTCGATCCGCTGCCGCTGCTGCTTTCCCGCCATGAATGGGCGCGGGTGGAAGACGGTCTGAAGCAACGGGCCCTGCTGCTCGACCGCTTGCTGGCCGACGTCTATGGCCCGCGGGAGCTGCTGCGGCGCGGCGTGCTGCCGCCCGATCTGCTCTTCGGCCATCCCGGATTCCTGCTGCCTTGCCATCATGTGTCGGTTCCCCGCAACCAATGGCTGCATCTCTACGGAGCACACCTCGCGCGCGGAACCGATGGCGGCTGGATCGTGCTCGCCGATCGCACCCAGGGTCCGGCCGGTCCGGGGTTCGCCGTCGAGAACCGTTTGATTCTCTCGCGGCTCTTGCCTCAGGAATTCCAGTCGCTGTTCGTGGAACGGCTGGCGCCGTTCTTCATCGCTTTGCGGGATACGCTGTTGAGTCTCGCGCCGCGTCATCGCGACAACCCGCGAGTCGTCCTGTTATCACCCGGGCCGCGGAGCGCGACCTATTTCGAAGACGGCTATCTCGCTCGTTACCTGGGTTACGCGCTGGTCGAAGGCGGCGACTTGACGGTTCGCGGCAAAAGCGTCTTCCTGAAGTCGCTGGGCGGTCTCTTGCCGGTCGACGTCATCTTGCGCCGTGTCGCGGACGAGGACTGCGATCCGCTGGAATTGAAGGCCGAATCGCATCTCGGCGTGCCCGGATTGGTGCATGCCGCTCGCAGCGGCCAAGTGGCGTTGGCGAACGCGTTAGGCAGCGGTTTCCTGGAAGCGCCCGCGTTGATGGCCTTTCTACCCCGCATCTGCCGCGAATTGCTGGGCGAAGAACTGCGACTGGCATCGACGCCCACTTGGTGGTGCGGCCGCGATGACGACCTGGCTTATGTGAAACGGAATCTGCCGGACCTGATCGTGCGCCCCGCGTTCCAGCATCGCGCCGCCCAGCCGCTGGTCGGCCGAGCACTCACCGCAAGCCAACGATCCGAACTGCTCGCCCGCATCTCCGCCCGCCCCGGCAACTTCGTGGCGCAATCGATCGTCAACCGGTCAACCGCGCCGGTATGGAGCAACGGCGGATGGCAGCCGTGGCGCGTCGGCCTGCGAACGTTCGCCGTCGCCCAAGGCGACAGTTACCGCGTGATGCCCGGCGGACTGTCCCGCGTCTCCAGCGGTCGCGAGTTTGTTGGCGAATCGTTCGCCGCTGGCCAAGCCAGCAAAGATGTGTGGATCCTCTCCGACGGTCCCGTGGAAACGGTGACGCTGTTGCGGCCGCCACGCGCCGCTGTCGAACTGCGGCGCAGCGTGAACGACCTTCCCAGCCGCGCCGCCGACAACCTGTTTTGGCTCGGCCGCCACGTCGAACGCGCGGAAGGTCAAGTCCGCCATCTGCGCAGCGCCTTGGTGCGAATGACCAACGAGCTCGATCCAACCCGGCTCGCGGAACTCACCATCCTCATTCACGCGCTCACCGATGTCAGCGACGGGTTCGCGAACCATCCAGCCGCCCAACCGCTCGAACCGCTCCGCCGCGAAGCGCTGGCGTTTGTCTTTGACGATCGCCGGTCGATCGGCCTGGTGAGCACGCTTGAATCGCTGCGCCACACGGCGTCGCTGGTGCGCGACCGGTTGTCGATCGACTGCTGGCGGATCGTCAATCAGATGGACTTGAAAACGCTGTTCCCCTGGCCAGCGGCGACCGCCAAATTCGGCGACGTGCTGTTGCTCTTGAATCAAGTCCTGACGCTGCTCTCCGCCTTCAGCGGGTTGGCGATGGAAAGCATGACGCGCGGGCCCGGTTGGCGTTTCCTCGACATGGGCCGGCGTATCGAACGCTCGTTGCACACGCTGCGGCTGCTCAATCGCGCCCTCGTGCCGGCCCACGGCGAATGCACGCCCTTGCTCGAGGCGGTGCTGGAAATCGCCGACAGCACGATGACCTACCGCTTCCGCTATTTGACCAGCCTGCAGTTGGCGCCGGTGCTCGACTTGATCCTTGTGGACGAATCCAATCCGCGAGCGGTCG
>CAIXSC010000964.1 GCA_903921945.1 uncultured Planctomycetaceae bacterium | reverse complement strand
CCCCCCGGCCAGCGAAGGCGAACGTTCCGTCGGTTTCCGCCGGGACTGGTGAGGGGTTGAGCATTGACTTTCCGAGCAATCCGGTCACGGGCAATCCAGGCACGGGCAATCCAGGCACGGGCAATCCAGGCACGGGAGGCGGTGTGGCTGGCGCAAGTCCATCGTCGCCGAGAGGGGTGACTGGCGGGCTAGCGGGCGCGATTGCGGCGTCCGCGAAGGCGGGTGGAACGGCGGAGTCGGCGGTGCTCGACAAGCCTTTTCCGAAGATTGAGTTCCAGTTCCCTGGGGTCGGTGGTGGCGTGAAGCCGGGCGACTGGCGATCGCTGCTGGAGCCGGATGCGTTAGCCGACTGGAAGCAGTTGCCCGTGGAAAAGGTCAAGGATGGCGTTTTGAGGCTCGACGTGGCCAGCGGCGTGATGCTCGCCCCGGGCTACTACAAGTGGTTTGAGCTCGAGATCGAATTCCGCTTGGCGGACGCTGGCGATAGCGGGCTGGGCATTTTGTACAACGGCAATGGCAATCCGGCGCAGCAGGGGATTGAAGTTCAGTTGGTTGACGACGAGCGCAACATGCAGCAGAAGGACACGGGCCGCTGCGCGTCGCTGTACGATTTGGTTGCATCGGAGGGAGCGGAGTTCCGACGCTGGCCGGCATGGAATCAGCTTAAGGTGCGAGCGACCCGGGAAGAGATTACGGTGGAACTGAACGGGAAGAAGGTGGTTGCCGCGAACCGCGAACAGCTCCGCGCGGACTTCCCTCGCCACGCGGGAGCGTTCAACGACAGCGGGCATCTTTGCCTGTATCCGATCCGCGGCGAGCAAGAATACCGCGGCTTCCGGGTCCGGGAATTGCCCTAGTGCCGGAAATGGCCCTAGCGCCGGGAATGGCACTAGCGCCGGGAATGGCCCTAGCGCTATGCGGCACGGCGCTGCGGGATGATTTCACCGCGTTCCGGTTGCTCCCACGTGCGGAGCGCTTCGGACGGCGAAGCGGCGAAGCGGCAGCCGAGCGGTTTGAGCCACGTTTCGTAGATGCTGCGATTCTTGTGATACGAGTTTCCCAGCAGGGCGACTTCGCGGCCCACGATGAGGCCGCTGATCGCGAAGTGCAAGCGATCGGTGATGATCCGCGAGTGCCGCGCGGCCAGTTCGAGGTATTCCTCGACGGATTTGCACATCCGCACCGGGTCTTTCCGGCGCCAGCGGAACCACGAGCCTTGCGCGGTTTCCCGGTCGCGGCGCAGGAAAACGCCCAGCTTGATTTGCGGCTTGGTTTTCGTCAGGTAGTCAAGCCCCAAGGCCAGATCCGGAGCGAGGATGCCGGCCGGATAGAGTTGTTGACTTTCACGTTCGCGGACGAAGACGCGATGGAATTCCCGATCTTCGGGAGTGGTGAACGATTGGGGCAGGATCGTCACCGGAAGTCCTGTTTCGATACAGCGGGTGCGGAGATCCCAATTCATGTGATACATCCGCCCCATGTTGCCTCCGCCACCAAACGCGAGCTCGTCGCAACCTTCGCAGTTATCCGGCGTCACTTCGCGCCAATCGATGGCAAACTTGTCGAACAGTTGGAAGGTGGCGAGCGCGATCAGGTCGTCGCCCACATTTCCAGACGGCCGAATGAAACCGATCGCCTTGCCACGAAATGGTTCAAAAACGGGTGCGAACTTTTCCAGGGGAAGCAGCATTTCGGGCACTCCGGGGTTCCAACGCCTAAACAACGGAGACGAATGGTCGAGAATGGGTGTCGGCCATTGCGAGAAACCGAGACGGTTGCAGCCGCCGTCCGAAGCTAGCTCTTAATAATTCGGTTAGATTCGCTAGATTCGTTAGATTCGTCCGCCGAAGTAACCGCGAGGTAAACAACCATCATGGCTGTCGATTTATCAGGCAAACGGGCGCTCGTCACGGGAGCCGCACGGGGAATCGGTGCGGGGTGCGCGGTGGAACTGGCGCGGGCCGGGGCCGATGTGGCGGTGAACGACCGCGAACTGACCGATGCGGCCCGCGAAACGATGGATGCCATCCGCGCCACGGGCCGGCGCGCGTTTTTTATCGCGGGCGACGTGTTTGAATCGGCATCGTGCGCCGATGTCGCGCTCCGGGCGATCGACTCGCTCGGAGGACTCGAGATACTCGTCAGCAATCCGGCTTTTTCGCGACGCAGCGACTTCCTGGAATGCCCGCCGTCGCTGTTCGACCAAGTGGTTCGCGGCACGCTCAACGGCGGCTTCTACATGAGCCAAGCCGTGGCGCGGCACATGGTGGAACGCGGCGGAGGCGGCAAGATTGTCTTCATTTCGAGCGTTCAATCGCGAGTCCCGTACGTGCGCAGCGCGGCGTACAACGCCGGCAAGGCGGGACTGAATCACATGGCGTTCACGATCGCCGCGGAGCTCGCCAAACATCGCGTCAACGTGAACGTCATCGAGCCCGGATGGATCGACACGCCGGGCGAACACGAAACGTTTGGCGACCAGTACATCGCCGACCATGCGGCGCAGTTACCGTGGGGCCGCTTGGGCTCGCCGGCCGACATCGGCAAGGCGGCCGCCTTTCTTTGTTCGAGCGACGCCGATTACATCACTGGCACGTCGCTGTTGGTGGATGGCGGCTTTTGGCTCCGGGGCGCCGGCGCTTAGGCCCAATACCGTTCAATATTCCATAAACCGATGCGGCTCATCATGTTGTGCACTGGTTTCACGTGGCGTTCCGAGTCCGATCGTCAGCGTTGCTACGCGTGGCATGTTCCCATGGCAGACAAGCGGGCGCAGCCATCGGTGTACCACGAAGTACACGAAGAGCACGAAGAGCACGAAGAACGAAGCGTTTGATGCCAGGTTTTTTTGGCCCGGCCCAAGGTGTCGGTGAACCTCGATCGCACTCCCGGTCACGCGATGGTACTTCGTCGGATTCTTTCTTCGTGACCTTCGTGTCCTTCGT
>CAIXSC010000963.1 GCA_903921945.1 uncultured Planctomycetaceae bacterium | reverse complement strand
GTTGCTCCAACCGAGTCCATTGGTCAACACCCTAAGTGGCGGCAGTCTGCGGTAAGCGGTTCGTGGCTGAAAACCTTTGATCTCACTTTCCGCCCTGTCCGCCGCTCGCGTTCACCGCCTTGTTGGCCGACGCTCGTCGTACAGGTTCTGCCTTACCCGCCATGTCAACGATTTCGTTGTTCGGTATAGATAGCGACTGCCATCGCAAAACCAACTTGCGTTGAAAGAGGTTCTCATCGATTCGGAAAACGTCGCAGCCTGTACTAAGCGTACCCGAAAACTCGATCTCAGACTTCGACCCGAACGGTGGCGTCTCTGCTGCAATCCACGTCACACCGCCATCCTTACTGAGCACAGCTCGGGACGGATATGGAACCAAGATGATTCCATTCCACGTATCGAAGTGCAACTCTAACACGACGATGCACCTAGATCCGTCTTCAACGATCACTCCAACGGAATTCACGCTCTTAAATCCGCCGACACGGTGCCAGGAACGACCAAGGTCAAGGCTTCGCCACAATCCTCCCGCCGACTGAGCGTTCCACCCCGGTGCCCCCAACCAAATCCCGAGCTGCTCGTCCCAAACAATGGGTAATCCCATGGAAGGAGATGTCGGGTTACCCATGCCATCGCGGTCTTGCCAAATCGGATTGAGATCATTCACCACGCACGTCGTGGTGCCCAATGGAGACACAGTCACAATCACGGACCCGTTTGATTTGGGTACCGGCACACTGAATTCAACCATATTGTCGCTTGCTTCGTCTAATTCCTCCTGAGTGAGCGCAAGCGGTTGTACAACGACGAAGTGACCTTCTTTAGGCATTCCCAGGAAGGCTTCTCCAGCAGCTTTCCGGCCAGTGAGCGCCTCGAAAGCGATGGGCCGATCACATTTTGTCACGACTCGTCTGTCCACGATCGCTTTCGGAAGTAGTCGACGCCGCGTGTCGAAGGCATCGCGGATCTGAGAAGTACCGCGGGATTTTGAAGGATAATCCGTGACCGCAAAATAGTTCCGAAACCCTTGGGGCCCCTGAGCACGGAAGCGATACGTCACACTCAGTGCATCATCTCCTCCTTCGTGAACCTCAGCGGCGATGGCATATACGCGACCGTGCTCGCTAATCGCGGGAATTTGCTCCCATATCGCTATTTGCTGGAACATAAAGACGACAAATGGAACGAGCGCAATCAAACTCGCGAAACTCCAATTCCTCAGGGTCCGCAGGAGATGCCATCGGACGAGCGACCGCATCGACTGTCCAGTAACCATGGCGAGGATTCGCAACAGTTCAAGACGCGTCCGAAGCCGCGGTATTCCAAAGATCCAGCCTTTAGCCAAGTCGTGTCGGAGGTATTCACGATCCGTAAGGGCTTGAATAACTTCCACATGAGTTGGGCCAGTCAGGACTGCCACTGCAATTCGGGAGGGATCTCGATGAATTGCGTCAAAGGCGCGAACCTCTTTGTCAACCCATCGAGAATCAGCCGCCGCAGGAGATGAGACTACAATCAGAAAACGCGATGCCGTAAGCGCCCGCTCAATCTCGTGAGACAGTTCGCCAGCAGGCAGATCGGAATAATCACGAAACGCCTTCACACGTCGCTTGGGAGTCCCGAAGGAATATGACTCGAGAAACGCCTGCACGCGGGAAACTGCCTTTCGGTCTGCCGAACTATGAGATAGGAACGCATCGTAGCTTCCATCATGCTCGGCAGTGCGTAAGTCCCTGGATGAAGCCATAGTCTCTCCACGTCTGCATATCAGCTTTCGACTGAGCTGACCAAGTCGCCGCGATCAGCTCCTCTACTTGATTCTGACCAGACCGGCGACTCTGGTCTAGCGACTGGTTAGGCAGCCCATCAGGCCTCCGGCTGGTTTTCCATTACTGTAGCCATGTCATTGAGTGCATCCAATGAGGTGTTAAGTCCGGCGAATATTGACGCCGCAACACCAACAGTGGAGCCTATCGTTCCCATGGCAAATGTCGGTAGGAGGAGCGATCAGTGCCTAGCACCAATTCGGTTGTGGGCCATCGCCGCTCGTGATTTCCGTTCGTGCCTGGCAACGATTGGCGATCCGTGGTGTACGAGTTTGCGGTGAACGATGGCGGGCGACAAACGAGGGGCTTTCGTTTGCCGCCAAGCCAAAGGCGCTGGCCGGGCCGCAATGCGGGATTCGCCACCACGGAGCTGAGAGCGGATCGGGTGGCAAACCCGGCCGTCGCCTACGGCTCGGCGGTAAACGATGATGCCTTGCAAACGAGGATTCGGTGGCGAGCGAGGATTTGGTGGTGAGCGAGGATTCGGTGGTGAACGAGATTTGGGCGGATGTGGGTCGGGAGACGCCTGCGCCATTCGGCCGGGCGGCTTACGCCGCGCCGCTAGTTTCGCTCTCGTCGCTCAACCCTTGTCGCTCGTCGCTCCGACTAGCTGCTGCTGGATGATGCCGAGGATCCCTCGGGCGACTTCGTCTTTGCGGCCTTTGAATTCGGCGAGCGACTGGCCGTTGCGCGCGAGCACCTCGACGCGGTTGTCCTCGGCGTTCATCGCTTCGGGGCCGTTGAGCACCATCAAGTCGCAGTTCTTGCGTTCCATCTTCGCCAACGCCCGGAACCGCGGATCCTCCGTTTCCAACGCGAACCCGACCACCCACTGGTCCGCCCGCTTCTCCGCGCCAAGGGTCGCGACGACATCCGGGGTTTCGACAAGCAGCAATTCCAGCGGTTGGCCAGTCTTCGCGATCTTTTGCGATTCAACCCGCCGCGGACGGTAGTCGCACGGAGCCGCCGCGCCGATCAGACCGTCGCATCGAGGAAACTCGGCGCGACATACCGCCAGCAAATCCTCGGTGGAGATGACATCGATCCGTCGAGCCGCTTTGGGGTAATCGACTTGAACCGGCCCGGACACGATCAAAACATCATGCCCCAAATCCAACGCGGCCGCCGCCAACGCCGCTCCCATCCGGCCGCTCGATCCGTTGGTCAGATAACGCACCGGATCCAGGTATTGCCGCGTCGGCCCCGATGTGATCAGGATTCGGGACATCGCTCGTCCTCGATCGTCGCGACGCCCAGCGGAGCCAAGTCGCGAATCGCCGCCGCAATCGCGTCGATCGCCGCCATCCGGCCTACTCCGCGCGTTCCACAGGCGAGCCAACCTTCGGCCGGATCCACGAACCGCACGCCGTCCGCGCGCAACTGAGCCACGTTCCGCTGGACGGCCGCCTTTTCCCACATTTCGACATTCATCGCGGGTGCCGCCAACACGGTCCCCGCGAACGCCAGGTAGAGCGTGGACAGGAGATCGTCCGCCAACCCGACCGCCGCCTTCGCCAGAAAATCGGCCGTCGCCGGAGCCACAACCAGTAGCTCGGCGCGCCGAGCAAGCTCGATGTGCGCGCCCTGCGGAAACTGGTCCGGCTGGAACACGGCCGAGGCCACCGGCCGGCGAGTCAACGCGGCGAAAGTCGCCGACCCCACAAACCGCTCGGCGGCTTCCGTCATCACCACCGTGACGCCGTAGCCGTCCTGGACCAGTTGACTCACCAACTGCGCCGTCTTGAACGCGGCGATGCCGCCCGTCACCCCGACGACAATTTCCCGGCTCTGCGGCCTGACCATGCGTTAATCGCCGAAGTCCGGACTTTCCTGGCTGATCGGCAGATCGCCCATGATCCGCAACTCGTTGGAAGCATCCAAATAAATCTTGTCCTGGAGAATCTCCTGCAAGACGATTTTCATCTTGTCTTGCTGGGGATTTTGACGATCGGCCGCCGGCAACGTCACCAGGGGTCGGCTATCCTGATTCAGCTGCACGAGCCGCTTTTGAATCAGCGTCGACAGTTTGAAACGCCCGCCGACCTTGTTGACGATCGCTTCTTCTTTCAATTCTTCGTGCATGCCGCTCTCCCCTACGAACTAACGTTCAACCCGAAATCCGCGCTAAAATCGCGCGAATCTCCGACACCGCTTGAGCGGGCGTTTCGTTGACCACTTGGTAACGATACTCGGCAGCCCGCGCAAGCTCGCCGCTGGCCACCTCCAACCGCCTTCGAATCGAATCTTCCGAGTCCGTTCCCCGGCCCCGCAACCGCCGTTCCAACTCCGCCAAACTTCCTGGATGCAGAAAGATCATCACGCAATCGGGAAATTGGTCGCGGACCGCCATCGCCCCTTCGACATCAATCTCCAAGAGTACCCACTTGCCTTGCTCCAGGCCAGAGGTTACCGCGCTCCGCAACGTCCCGTACCAATCCCCCCGTCCAAAAACCTCTTTGCATTCCAGGAACTCGCCCGCCGCCCGCCGCCGAGCGAATTCGGCGTGACTCAGAAAATGGTACTCCCGGCCGTCCAGCTCGCCCGACCGCGGACTCCGCGTTGTCGCCGACACACTCAGTTCCAACGGCACCGGACTCGACCGCAATAACTCCCGCACCACTGTCGTCTTTCCCGCGCCGGAAGGCCCCGACAGGATCACAATACGCGCGGCGGATAGGGAAGGGTTAAAGGACATAGCTGGGTGGTTGGTCGCGGATGGTCCTAGTTCAAAGCTCCCCAATGCCAATCCGAACTCGAGCCACTAGCAACCAGCCACCAGCCACTAGCCACTCATTCCACATTCTGAATCATTTCCCGCATGCGCTCGATCAATGTTTTGATCTCGATCACCTCGCGGGCGATTTCGACATCGTTCGCCTTCGAGCCGATGGTGTTGGTTTCGCGGAACATCTCTTGGATTAGGAAGTCGAGTTTTCGCCCCGTCGGCTCGGCCTGTTGCAACAGCGAATCGAACTGCGAGAGGTGGCTGCGGAGCCGAACGATTTCCTCGGAGATGTCGCTGCGATCCGTGAACAACCCGACCTCGCGGACGACGTCCGTCGGCGTGATCGCCGGTATCCCCGTCGTGTCGACTCCCTGCAACCAATTGTTGATGCGCTCCAGCAAGCGGGTTCGATACAAGGCGACGACCAGCGGCGCACGCAATTCAATGCGATCGAGCGCCGCGGCGACCAATTCGCGATTGCCGCGCAAATCGGCCGACATCGCCCGCCCCTCTTCGCGACGCATGCGATCAAGATTGTCCAACGCTTCGCGGAGCACCGGTTCCACCGCAAGCCACAGCGTATCTTCCGACGCCCGAACGGCCGCGCGCTCCTCCACGACCCCAGGCAACGCCAGCAGCGACTCGAGCCGAATCGGTTCGGTGAGCCGCAAATGCTGCTCGATCGATTCCAATTGGCGGCGGTAGCTGGCCAACACCGTTTCGTTCAAGCGGTAGTCGTCCGGCGTCGCCTCGCGTTCCACTCGCAGTTCAACCTGGACCGTGCCCCGTCGAACTTGCTGACGCACCGTGGCTTCGATGAGCGGTTCGAGCGCCGTGTAGCGATCGCCCGTGCGCATGGAAACTTTGAAGTACTTGTTGTTGACCGTCCTCACGTCCACGGCGATCGCTCGGCCGCCAACGTGCGAATGCGCCTCGCCGTGGCCTGTCATGCTCAACAACATCTTCACGTCTTTCTACGGCTTGGCGTCGCCCGCAGGCGCTTTCCCCGCATCACCACTGGGAGCCGCGCCACCACTGGGAGCCGCGCCACCCGCAGCGGGTGCGGCGCCGGCGCCGGTGTCAGCCTCGGTCTTGCCGGACTTGCTGTCGTCGCTGCCTTTGCCGGGAGTCACACTGCCCGACGAGTTGCCGCCGCTGGAAGCCGAGCCGAACGGGCCATCGCTGGACGACGTGAGCACCTTGACGGCGGCGAGGCACAGCAACAACCAGACGGCGGCCGTGATCATCGTGATGCGAGTGAACAGGTCGCCGGCCTTCGTGCCGAAGGCGCTCTGGCCGCCCATGCCACCCAACGCGCCCGTCAATCCGCCGCCGCGGCCCCGCTGGACCAAGACAAGCAGTATCAGGAAGAGCGAGGATGCGAAGAGCAGAATGCCAAAGAACCAATGCGCCGCGGACGCCCATAGCGGGGCGGTCGGAAAGGCAAGGTCCAACGCGACAGAAGAAGAAAGCATGGACATCAATGCTCCGCAGGAAAAATCAAATCCGTGTACTAATGGTTGGATCGCTTAAAGTTTGACGCCCGCGACAATACCCAGGAAGCTGTCCGCTTTCAGCGACGCGCCTCCGACGAGTGCGCCGTCGATGTTGGGCTGGGCGAGCAAATCGGCGGCATTGTCAGGCTTTACGCTGCCGCCGTATTGAATCCGGATCGAAGCGGCGGTCGTTTCGCCAAAGCGAGCGGCCAACATCTTGCGAGCGGCCGCATGCACTTCCTCCGCTTGCTCTTTGGTCGCCACTTGCCCCGTGCCAATCGCCCACACCGGCTCGTACGCGATCACCACGCGGCCAGCTTGCTCGGCGGTGATGCCGGCGAGCGACCCGGCGAGCTGCTCCTGGACGATGTCCTCGGTCTTGTTCGCCGTGCGTTCATCCAGCGTTTCGCCAACGCACACGATCGGTGTCAGGCCGCCGGCCAGCACCGCGTGCAGCTTCGCATTCACGTGCTCGTTGGTTTCGCCCATGATTCGCCGCCGTTCGCTGTGCCCCAGAATCACATACTGGACACCCAGATCGACAAGCATGGCGACGCTTAGTTCGCCCGTGAACGCGCCGTTAGGCTGGAAATAGACGTTTTGAGCGCCTATCCCCACGCCGGTCCCCTTCAGTACGGCGGCGACCGCATCCAGATGGACGGCGGGCGGACAGACGGCGATTTCCACCGCATGCCCGGCGCCGACTTTCGCCGCGACCGCTTGCGCCAAAGCAATCGCCTCGGCCTTTGTCAGATTCATCTTCCAGTTGCCGGCGATAAAGGGCCGTCGCATGTCGAGCAATTCCTGGGGGATTGGGGCGGAACAACGAGCGGGACGGAATACGGATGAGCGGGACCGACGTTGGAACTACGAACCCGCCTTCTCGGGCAAGGGCGAAATACGCTTGCCGAATAACTCAGCCAACTTACGGATCTGCGCCGCAAGCTCGGCGTACTGGGCCGGCAACAGCGCTTGGGGACCGTCCGACTTGGCCTTCTCCGGGCAATCGTGAACCTCGATGTGAACGCCATCCGCGCCGGCGGCGACACCGGCCAACGCACAGGCCGGAATCAAATCGGGCCGACCCGTCGCATGACTTGGATCGACAATGATCGGCAGGTGCGACAAGCCCTTCACCAACGGCACGGCCGCCACATCGTAGAGATTGCGAGTTGCCGGATCCCAGCCCTTGATCCCGCGTTCGCACAGCACCACTTGGGAATTGCCCTGCGAGAGAATGTACTCGGCGCTCATCAATAAATCGGTGATCGTCGCGCTCATGCCGCGTTTGAGCAGCACCGGTTTCCGAGTGCGGCCAACCTCGGTGAGCAACGAAAAGTTTTGCATATTGCGGGCGCCGATCTGAATCATATCGGCCCAGCGATCGACGGCGTCGATCTGCCGCGGGTCCATCACTTCCGTGACGACCGGCATGCCGACCGCGTCGCCCGTCTCGCGGAGAATCCGCAATCCCTCTTCCCCCTGTCCTTGGAAGGCGTAGGGACTGGTCCGCGGCTTGTAGGCGCCGCCGCGGAAAAGGTTCGCCCCGGCCGCCTTCACCATCTGGGCGATCCGCAACATCCGCTCGGGTTCCTCGACCGCGCACGGACCGGCGATCATCGCCAAATTCCCGCCGCCGATCTTCACCCCGGCCACATCGATGATGCTCGATTGCGGATGGGCTTCACGGCTCGCCAGCTTGTACGGAGGCAACACAGGGACGACCTCCAAAACGCCGGGAATCGCCCGCAGCGGATCGGCCTGAACCTTTTGTTCATCGCCGATCACGCCCACGATGGTCCGATAGGTCCCGCGGCTCAAGTGGGCGCGCAATCCCAATTCCTCGACCCGCGCCACCACGTGCTGGATCTGTTCTTCAGTAACGTCCGGTTTCAGGATGATTATCACGGTCAAAACACCTACTACTGCCCGCAGGAAAGTCCGAAAGTGTAGCAGACCGCCGGATAGGGAAAAAGGGAGACGGGAAAACGCCGGCCCCGCTCAAGGGTGCCCTGTTGCCGAAAAGCGGTCTGTCCGAACCGCCTCAATCGCCCGTTTTCCCCACCTTTTCCCACCCTTTGCCCTACCTTTGCCGCTTTTATCGCCTTCATCGCCCTTCCCGCCAGCGACCCGATGTCTTCCTGTGCGGCGCGTCCCATCCAGGGCGTCCTGTCCAGCGCGTCCCGTCCAGCGCGTCCTGTCCAGGGCGTCCCGTCCATCTCGTACCGGTTAGCGCGTCCTGTCCAGCGCGTCCAGGCTGTCCAGCCGGTCGGGCTCAAGGAGCGGCAATCTCCTGCGAAGCCCGCCGGGCGGCCGCTTCCAGAGTGGGTATCTCCTCCGCCAGTAAATAGCGGTTGGCAACCAGCTTCTTCGCATGCTCCAGATACGCCGCCACGTACGCCTCGCGCGACGCGTAGCGTTCAGCGAGCGACAATCGCGGATCCCCGGTTCGCTCGCGGTCCGCCGCCGTTTTGGGCAGCGGGATGTAACCGCCGGCCAGCGATAGCAGTTCCGTGT
>CAIXSC010000962.1 GCA_903921945.1 uncultured Planctomycetaceae bacterium | reverse complement strand
TCAGCCTTCCGCCTAGCGTTTCCGCTTGCGGTCCTCGAACGGTTCCTGCTTGTCCCATTTGGCGGCGCGCTCCTCCGCGGAGGGCGGAGTGAGCGGCCGGACGATGCGAAAGCCGACATGCAGGGCGTCGGTCAGGTACCAGATGCTCTTGGGCTGTTGCGGGTCTTGCTGCTTCCAGTCTTCATGCGACTTGTCGCGAGCGGCGCTGCGCAACTTTTTCGCGTCGACATCCCAGGAGCCGCCCCGGACGACTCGCCCCCATTCCGTTCGCGGGATGCTTAGCGGGTTCACAGCCGGGCCGCCCGACCACTGGCTGTAGTCCGCGGAGTGCTGATCGAGCACCCATTCGGAAACATTGCCGTGCATGTCATGGAGCCCCCACGGGTTCGGCTTTTTCTTGCCGACGGGATGGTATTTTTCCTCGCTGTTGTCCAGGTGCCAGGCGTGCTCGTCCAGCGCGGCCGTGTCGTCACCGAACGAGTACGCGGTGGTCGTGCCGGCGCGGCAGGCGTATTCCCATTCCGCCTCGGTTGGCAGCCGGTAATAGCGGCCCGTTTTGGCGGACAGCCATTGGCAATAGACGCGAGCGGCCAGTTGCGTCATGCAGATCGCCGGGTAGCCGCGTTTGCCCATGCCGAACGTCATATCGGTGTAGGGCGCCGTCGGCTGGGAGAGCTGGTATTCGTCGGCTTCTTTGTCACGCAGGTTCGGCGCGGCTTTCGCCAGTTCGCGCCGCTGAATGTCCTGGTCGAACATCCAGATCTCGTAGGCGTCCCAAGTCATTTCGAACTTGCCCATCCAGAACGGCGCGACTTTCACTTCATGCCGCGGACCCTCGTCCGCCGCCCGCCCCGGCTCGCCGTCCGGGCTGCCCATTGGGAACGTGCCGCCCTTGATCGGCACCAGCGGAATCGTGACGTCCGTATGTTCGATTCGCTCGGAATACGGTTTCATCTCGGCTTCGGTCGCCGCGACCGCTTCGGGGATGTCCAGCACGCGTTCGGGAGCCTGCGCCCAGATACCACTCGTCCCCGCAAAACTCGCGAACCAGGCTCCCGCGACCGCCACGGCAACCCGCGATCCGCGCAAAAAACGGCCTCGAAGAAAACTCGCCCACACGCTTGGTTCGGCGCCCGCTCGTCGGTTCATGGAAATGCTCGACACGTGAATTCGAAAGAAAATGTCAGGTAGGAAAATCGAGGATGAGCCGCCTGGGTGACCGCCGTCGGCGTCTTGGAATGGCGCGAGACGGGATTCTCCCGGCGGAGGAAACTTGCAACGGCCCGGAGTGCGGCCCACAATCTGGCTGCAACAGTTCGAATAATTCGAACAGTTCCAACAGCTCCATCAGTTCCGAACGCGGCCGATCACGGCCCGCCGGGCTCAAGTTCCGCCCCCTCCCCAAAAAGGCGACCGCATGCAGTGGTTGATCGCGGCCCTGTTTCTCGTTCCTGCCGCCGACGCCCCGGCCAACTGGCGGCGTGTCGAACGGACGGAACGGCACATGGCCACCGACTTCACGATCGTATTGTATGCCTCCGAGCAAACGCAAGGCGCGGCCAAACCCGGTTCAACCCCGGCCCCATCCGCCGAGCAGGCGTTTGACGCCGCGTTCGCCCGCATCCGCACCTTCGATAAAGTGCTTAGCGACTACGACGAAGCCAGCGAACTGAGCCGGCTGAGCGCGGCGTCGCCGACCGCGTCGCCAGTGCGGGTAAGCGACGAGCTTTGGCACGCCCTGGAACGAGCGGACGCGTTGAGCCGCCTGTCGGGTGGCGCGTTTGACGTCACGGTCGGGCCGATGACGCGGCTCTGGCGCCGTTCGCGGCGACAACGGGAATTGCCGACCGCGGAGCGTCTGGCGGCGGCGCGGGAAGCGGTCGGTTACCAGCAGGTCCGGTTGCATCCGCAAGACAAGGCCGTCGAGCTCTTGCGTCCGCAGATGCGGCTTGACATGGGCGGCATCGGGCAGGGCTTGGCGGCGGACGAAGCGCTCGCCGTGCTGCGAAAACTCGGCTTCCCCCGCGCGCTCGTCAACGCCAGCGGCGACATCGTGGCTGGCGAACCGCCGCCGGACTCGCCGGGTTGGCGGGTCGGCATCGCGCCGCTCGATCCGTCTGCGGCTCCAAGTCATTTCCTTCACTTGGCGCGTGGCGCCGTCTCCACATCGGGCGACGCCTTTCAGTTTGTCGAGATTGCCGGCCAGCGTTACTCGCACATTGTCGATCCCCGCACGGGCCTGGGCGTTGTGGACCGGTCGAGCGTCTCGGTGGTGGCACGCGATGGCACGACCGCCGACGCGCTCGCCACCGCCCTCTGCGTGCTCGGCCCGACTCGCGGTTTGGAACTGATCGATCGACTCCCGGATGTCGCCGCCCTGTACGTGCAGGCCGACCCGGCAACCGGAGCAACTCGAACGCGACAATCGCTGCGCTGGGCGCGACTGGCGCCAGCGGCGAACGCGGAGCGGCCGCCGTCGTCCCAGGAAAACATGCCTGCGCCAAACGGTTCGCCGTAAGGCGTGGTTCACCCCGTTTGGGCGGCTTCGAGAATTCGTTCTCGACAAATGAGTCCGGATTTATCTAAAATCCCGCCTTGGAGTATTGTGAGTTTAGTATCGACAAGTCGGTTTTTTGTTCCCCCCAAGGAGTGTTCGATGAAGAAGTTCGTGATCGCTTCGGTGTTCGCGGTGCTCGCCATGGCGGGCGTGGTGATGGCGGCCGATCCGGTGAAGTCGGGTCTGGCGACGGGCGAATTCGTGCCCGCCTTCAACGTGAAGGACTGCACGGGTCCGAACGAAGGCAAGACGCTGTGCTACCGCTGCCAATACGGCAATCGGCCGGTGGTCGCCGTGTTCACCCGCCGCATGACGGACGACGTCTCGGCGTTGGTGAAGGGCTTGGACGAGGCGGTGGGCGCCAGCGACAAGACGCAGCTCAAGGCGTTCGTCGTCTACCTGTCGGACAACCCGGACGCGGCGGAAACGCAAATGAAGAAGGCGGCCGCTGAAGGCAAGATCAGCAAGAACGTGCCGCTGACCGTCTTCCAGACCAGCGAAGGTCCGGACAACTACGAGATCGCCAAGAACGCCGATGTCACCGTGATGCTGTGGAACAAGTCCAAGGTCGCGGAAAGCAAGGGCTTCGGCAAAGATCAGAAGCTCAGCGCCGACGATGTCAAGAAGTTCGTCGAAACGGCCAAGAGCTTGAAGTAACCCTGCCTGCCCGCCGGCCTGGCCTCCAGCGCTTATCGCGTGTGGCCAGCGCTGCGGGTATACTCGGCCGGCCATTGCCCGCCTCGCCCCGCGAGGCGGGTTTGTTTTTGCGCCTCCATCCTCGTCTCTAACGCCACCGTTGGCAGGAACTCGCATGGCCCACGGACGATACACCCGCGTGTCGCTCGCCACGACTTCGACCGCTGTCGCGGTCCGCCTCTCGAAGCCCGTGACTCATGGACCGCTGGTGGCGTTCGCAGCGCTCGTCGCGTTTGTGGCGCTCGCGAGTTCGCCGTGCCGCCTGCGGGCGGCGGAGAATCTCGTGTTCGTGACGTGGGATGGATTTCGCTGGCAAGAGATGTTCACCGGGGCCGAAGAGCGGCTGATCAGCAAGGACTTTGGCGGCGTCAGCGATGCGGCAGCGCTCCGCAAGGCTTATTGGCGGGACACACCCGAGGCGCGTCGCGAGGTCTTGCTGCCATTCGTCTGGGGCGTGTTGGCGAAGGACGGCCAATTGTTCGGCGACCCAACGCGCAAAGCGGCCGCTCGCCTGACCAACGGCCGGAAGTTCTCGTACCCCGGCTACAACGAGATGTTCGCGGGCTTCGCCGACAGCGGTATCGACAGCAACAACAAGATTCCCAATCCGAATCTCACCGTCCTCGAGCATATCCATCGCCAGCCAGGATTCGCGGATCGCGTGGCGGCGTTCGCCACTTGGGACGTGATCGAATTCGTCTTGAACCGCGAACGCAGCCGTATGACGGTGCAGGTCGCGTGGAATCCGCTCCGCGACGAGCCGTTGACGGAGGGGCAGCGGCACGTGAACGCGATGATCAAAGACCTGCCTCGGCTGTGGCCGGGTGTCGCTTACGATGTCGTGGCCCAGGCGGCCGCTCGCGAGCATCTCCAGAAACACAAGCCCCGCGTGCTGTACATCGGCCTTGGCGAAACCGACGAATGGGCGCACGCCCGCCGCTATGACCAGTACCTCGATTCGGCCCGCCGCGCCGACCGGTTCCTTCGCGAATTCTGGGAACTGTTGCAGAGCCTCCCCGAGTATCGCGGAAAAACCAACTTGGTGCTGACCACCGATCACGGTCGCGGTTTCGGTCGCGACTGGGCCAATCACAGCGCGACCACCGAGGGGGCCGAATTCATTTGGATCGGGTTGCTCGGCCCCGACGTCCCGCCGCTCGGCGTCCGCGAAGGTATCGAAGCCACCCAATCCCAAGTTGCCGCGACCCTCGGCAAACTCGTCGGTGTCGACTTCCCCAGCGCCGCTCCCCAAGCCGCGCCGCCGCTAAACCTCGCCAAACCCTGAGTTCCTTCGATGTCGTCGCCATCCGCGTCGTCGCCCTCCGCCGAGAACTCTTCCGCTGAGAACTCTTCCAGCGAGGTCTCTTCCAGCGAGGCCTCTGCCAGCGAGGCCTCTTGCGACGGGCCGCCGTCGGCTGCGAACGTGTCGTCTGCGGTCGTACGGCCGCTCTCCCGCGCTGGCCGCTGGTTGGTGCTTGCGGTCGCGTTCCTGGGCTGGCTCTTCGCCGGCGTGCAAATGTCGATCACGCCGCTGGTGAGCAACTCGGCGACCGCCGATTTCCTCGCGGGCCCGCGGGACGGGGCCGCGGAGCGGCCGGTGACGCCCAAGCCTGTGTTGACGCGCTGGTTCGCCCGCTACAACGCCACGTTTCTCTTTGGAGCGGCGGCGGGTGGATTGCTTTTCGGCTGGATTGGAGACCGCGCGGGCCGAGCCAAAGCGCTGTCGTTGAGTATCTGCTGCTACGCGATTTTCAGTACGCTCGCGGCGTTCGCCCGCACGCCCGAACAGTTCGTCGTGTTGCGATTCCTGGGCTGTTTAGGAGTGGGAGGAGCATGGCCCAACGGGATCGCGATCGCGGTGGAAGTCTGGACGCATGTGTCCAAGCCGATCCTCGCCGGCATCATCGGTTCGGCCGCGAATGTCGGACTGGTGCTCATGGGCTTGCTTGGCTGCTATGTCGCGATCACTCCGGAGAGTTGGCGGTGGGTCATGTTGGTCGGCGGCCTGCCGATCTTCTTGGGCGTGGCCAGTCTCGTGTGGCTGCCCGAATCGCCCCAGTGGCTGGCGGCAAGACGAAAAGCGCCGTCGACCGACTCGCCGGATTCGGCCGCGGTCTCGCTGCCCGCCGGTAACGAAGCCAGCATTGCATCGAGCGTGCCATCCCGTGGAAATACGGGCAAGCCAGTGTCGCCGGTGCGGGCCATTTTCCAGCCGCCGCTTTTGTGGTTGACGTTGCTCGGCATACTGCTTGGCGCGATTCCGCTATTCGGCGGCTGGGGATGCACGAACTGGCTGGTGCCCTGGGCGGACCAAGTCGGCGCTAAGACCGACCCGACGTTGAAAGCTTGGACGCAGGTATACCGATCGGTCGGCGCGGCGGTGACGAGCGCGATTGGCGGTTGGGTCAGTGCGATGCTGGGGCGGCGGCTCTCCTACTTCCTCTACAGCGCCGCGTCGCTGTTTATCGGACAGCACCTATACAACAACCTTGACCCCACGCATCCGCACTTTCATTGGTGGGCGTTAATGCTCGGCGCGACCACCGGCTTTTACTTCGGCTGGTTGCCGTTGTGTTTGCCGGAAATGTTTCCCACGGCCGTCCGCTCCACGGGCGCCGGGGTCACGTTCAACACGGGGCGAGTCGCCACCGGTTTGGGCGTGCTGGGCGCGGGCTACCTGAGCAGCCTGTCGTATTTCGGCGGCGACTACGCGAAAGTCGGCGCCGTAACCAGCCTGATCTTCGCTGGTGGCTTGGTGGCGATCTGGATGCTGCCCAAATCCCCACCCGCCGCCACCGCGCGCTAAACGGTGACAACACCGAGACGCCATTCGTGAACCCGGCGTTTGGCCCTAAGGTTACCGTTCACGCCATGGGCGGCGGTGGCGGCGGCGAAAGCCCCCCATTGCATCCCTGTGAACGGTAGCGGTTCATTGGGCCGGCGGTCGTTGCATTTCCTCCGTGGCGGCGTCTTGTTGCGCTTTTTGGACCTGGTCTATCTGTGTCGCCGCCAGCGATACCCCAAATGGTGTGATGAACCTGCTTTTCCGAAACCAGCAGCGTTTGCGAGGTTCCATCCATCAGATCCGCCAATCGTCGAAACTGGTCGGGGCGGGTGCCCAAGGGCCGGGTAAGCGTTAGCCATTGGCGAACAAACATGCCATCGCGACCCAGATTCCCCGAAGTGCTGCCGCCGTTGCCGGCGTAATCACATCGGGCAGCATTATTGTAAAGCCCGGGTGCGCGCCGGGACGGACAATAATATCCTTTCGTGATCGCCAACGACACCAGACTGTCCTGCGTTAAATCGTAAACGGTCTGCTGCTCGATATAGGGTGTGATATGAAAGCACCAGCTCCAGCCCGCTCTTTCCGTGGCATTGCAACAAGTTTGAGTCGGGCCGTCGGACGCGCCATGAGGCAGATGGCCGTAGACATCATGGAAGTTTTGGCAGGCGAGTCCGATTTGCTTGAGATTGTTGACGCATTGAGTCCGCCGAGCCGCCTCGCGGGCCGACTGCACCGCGGGCAG
>CAIXSC010000961.1 GCA_903921945.1 uncultured Planctomycetaceae bacterium | reverse complement strand
GACTTCCTGGCTCCAGCGCAAGCGGTTCCCCAGTTCGAACTGTTCGAAAAGCAACTGGAACTTCCCGGGGATGTGCTGCGGAAAATCTCCCGCGACAATGCTCGGAAACTCCTTGGGCTGGCGTGACCGACCGACTGGTTCACGCGGATTTCGCGAGCAGCATGCGGGCTTCGGCAGACCGCTCCCGCGTGCGAAAGGGACGTGTGCGGGATCGGCAACCGATTGGCGACAACGACTTGCGACTTGCGACTTGCGATTGATGACTTGCGATTGATGACTTGCGACTTGCGACTTGCGATGGATGACTTACGGGTTGTCGACCACTTGATCAAACGTCTCGTTGGTGGCTCGGTCGAAGAGCGTGTCGTTATCGGCGAGGAGAGAGTCGCGATCACCGAGCAGCCAATCCCTGCCCGCCTCGCCACGCATCGCGTCGCTCGAGCGGTCGTCCCAGGAGAGCGATCCTGGCTGGAGGATGTTGCGGGTTTGCGTGACGCGGACGGCATAGTCCAAGGCGGAAGCCCACGCGTTGCGAGCGGCGATGAGCAGTGTGGCCATCTGGGTCAGGTCGGTGTCATCGAGCAAGACACCGCCGAGCACGACATCGTCGCCGGCATTACCCTGTAAGTTATCGGCACCGAGTCCTCCGATCAGAATGTCGCGGCCGTCTCCTCCACACAGCGTGTCACGGCCGTCGCCGCCGACCAGAATATCGCTATTGGGGTCGTCCAGGCAGGTGGTCCCGCCGAAGAGAGTGTCATTGCCCGCTTCACCGAAGAGGATGTCTTGTCCCGCGGCGCCGAGCAGGCGGTCATCACCCGCGCCGCCAGCGACCGTATCGTTGCCGTTGCCGCCGGTAATCGAGTCATTCCCGTTACCGCCTGATAGGCTATCGTTGCCGCCGCCGCCATTGAGGGCATCCAGTCCTTCGCCGCCCAAGATGGTGTCGTTTCCGCCACCGCCGGTGATGATATCGTCCCCGTCGCCCGCGTCGATGTACGCCGGCGACTTGATCAACTCGGAAATCGTCGCGGTATCTTTCGCATTGCCCAACTCCATGCGAATTGCCGTAATCGAGTTGGGCGGATAGATCGACGATTGCGACCAGCCGGTGGTGCATCCCGTCGCGCAAAACCGCGCGTTAAGCTGCGTGCGGCCGTCGGGGAAGCGAGCGATCGTGACGAGATCGCCGCCGCAGGTGCCGATCACGGTCAGCACGCCGTTGACAAGCGATCCGCCAGTAATGTACGCGGTCGTCGTCGATTCGACGAAGCCGCCATCGTCGTCCAGAAGAGTGACCTTGATTGTGAACTTGCCCGCGATCAAGTAGCGATGGGTGGCGTTAAGCGTGCCGCCGCCACCGGCCGCTTGGGTAATCGTGGCCGCGCTTTGCGACCCGTCGCCCCAGTCAACAATTGCCGTGTGCGTGTCGGCGATTCCCGCGTCTGTGAAGCTGCCCGCCAGGCTGGTTGGTTCCAGCAGTTTGGTGCAACTGATGGAGGCCGCCGAATTGGTCAACGAGGTGAAGACTGGCGGCACATTCAGAACGCGGTAGTTGAAGGCGACTTCAGAGTACACACCCAAAGGATCGGTGGCGCGGATCGTCACATCGATAGGACTGCTCGGACCATCGACCGCGGAAATCGACCAGTTCCATGAGCCACCGTCGCTTCCCGTCTGTGTCACGGAACCGATGGACGACGAGATCACGACCGATTGGCCGGGGCGAGCGGCCGCGTACTGGCCGCCGCGGATCGCGTTCGACCCTTCATTGACTTCAATGTTGGTGGCCGCGTTCAGCGTGAGCGTTGGCGGCAAATCGCCAGACAAGGTTTTAAGAACGATGTCATTGCCGTCGCCACCGCGGTAATCGATGGTGAAAACATGCCCGTTCACCAACAAAATGCTTCCCTGAGGGAGCGATTGATAATAGCCGCTGGCGGCTTCCAAGCCAGTTTTCGAGACAATCATGAACTCGTCTTCGCGTGCCGGTTCGAAACCGCTATCCACTGTCACGCTGAGTCGCGCGAGGGAAAGGTCGAGAGGACCGGTGACCGCCAGTTGATCATAGTCGACGCCCACAGTCAGACCTTCGATCCGGGTTGCATGTTGGCCAAGCCTACCGCCGCTGGTCGCCAGAACGCCGGTTTGCAAAGTCGTCCCAGGGCGAATCAAGTCGAGTTGGCCGCTCGGGAAACTGATCGTCCCCGTGCCATCCAGTCCAGTCGCAAAAGCCACGTCGCCAACCGCAACGTCGCCTTGAATTGTGTTCCGGCTGCTTCCACTCCAAGTCGCGGACAACACGGGCGCCGTGACCTGCCCGTCCAGCACAAGATTGCCTGACCAAAGGGCATTGTCGATGACGAACCCGGTGCCAACGTCAATGTCGCCCGTCCAGCGTGACGTGCCATTGCGGGCGGTCATCGTGATCGTGCCGCGTCCGCTCAATCGCTCGTCGGAGACAAGGATGCCGGTCGAGAATTCGAGCCTCCCCGAGTCCACAATCTCGACGCCCGTTCCATCGGTTCCGTCCGCGGCCCCGAGTGCCGACGGGTTGCCTAAGGTGACGGTGGCATCGCCGCTAATCGTTGTTTTGCCGGCGTACACATTTTGTCCGTCCAAGATCAACTCGCCAGCCTCTGCCGAAACGTAACCTGTGAAACTGTTCGCGGTGGCCGCCAGGCGGGCAACGCCGCTCCCCTGTTTCACAATTCCACCCGAACCGCTCACGGGACCGGACAGTTGCAACGCGTTCGTCGCGGTGTTCTCGCAGTCGAGTGTGAGCGCGAAACCGCCTAGATGGACGCTTTCCACGAAATTCATCGTCGCGAGCGAACTGTTGGAGAATCCCTGGGTGTTGGCCAGCACGATCGGCATGCCGATCGACGTGCCCGCTCCGCGATTGCCAATTCCACCCGTCAGCCTGACCGAGTTGCCGTTCAGGGCGTAGTCGTTGCCATCGATTCGGATGGCGTTGAAAGTGGTGCCGACCGCGAAATCGTTGCTGCTCGTCTTTCGAAAAACGCTGTCCTCCGGGAACAGCAGGATATCGTCGGGCAGCGGAGCCAGATCGCCGACCCAATTCGCGGCGGTGGTCCATTTGTCATCGATGCTTGCCACCCCCGAACCATCCGCCGATCCATCCCACACAGCGGCCGCGAGACGCGTAAGCGCAACATCGTTTCCGTCCCCCGCCGAGTAGTCGATTTGGAACACGAAGCCATCCACGGTGACGAGGCCACCTTGTGGCAGGCCGCGGAACTGGCCCTTGACCACGTCGGCGCCGTCGTTGCTGATCAGCAAGAAGCGATCGCCGAATGACAAAACGGCGCCGCTGCGAACCGACAAATCCAAGTCGCCCTTGATCGTGACCAAGCCCTCAACGGCCAGCAGATCGTGGCCATCCGCCACGCCTGGGCCAGCCACGCCGTCGATCTGTGGATGGTAATCGCCCAGGGTGGTCGTGCCCACGGCCAACGTGCCAACGTCCGTCGCTGTCCCCGGGTAAACATCGTGGAGACTCCCCTTGGGCATTTCGATCTGGCCATATCCGGACACGTCCGAACCCTCGACATTGACGATCGCGGTTAATCGGCCATCCACCCTGACGGACTGGAGCGCCGCGAAGCGGTTGGTCGTCATTACCCCGTCAGACTCAACCACGGAATTCTGCAGGAACAGTTCTTCGCTGCAGAAGGTCGTGCCGCTTAACACCGACCCGTTGTGAGAACAGTAGCCGCTTGCATCGACGGACGATCGATAGATGTTCGGGGCATCGACTCGGCCATCGGACTGAAGCGCCCCAGCCACAATTGGCTGCGTGAAGGTCAATTGCCCGCTCGTGGACAAGTTGTTGATGTTCAGCAGGCCGTCGATAGTGATCCGGCTGGACCAAGTGGCGGATCCGTTTGCGGCCTCCATTCTCAGAGATCCGTCGCCGATCACCGTTTCGTTGACGATGTTCACGCCAGGACTGAGGATGATTTGGCCAGATTTCCGCACCTCAATGCCCGCGTCGGGACTGCCATCCGCGAATCCCAAGGCAAGATCGTTGCTCAATTGGACTCCGCCGCCGGCCAAGACCGTCGTGCCGGCGAAAATATTCTCGCTTTTGATATCGAGCAATCCATTGTTAACAAGGAGCGTCGCGGTGAATGAGTTGACCAAAGCCGTTAGCGAAGCCGTGCCGAATCCGTATTTCACGATTTGACCGCTTCCCGAAACCTCCCCCGCGACGTCAATCGCAGTTCCTTGTGTCGAGCGTGCGTTGATTGTCCAAGTCGCGCCATTCAAGTTCAGCGGACCGCCGAGCGTCAGCCGGCCAGATGAGCGAAAAGCCTGCGTTCCCGCCAGTTCCAATCCAAACATTGTGGTGTTGTCATGGCCCGTGTTGATGATGCCATTGGACAGCACCACTGGACTGCCAGAGAGGTTGTAGCCGCTCCCAGTCAAGATCACGGCACGAAACGCCGCGGGAGAAACAAAGTCATTTGACGAGGCGCGGGGAGCGCTGCTGTCCGCTGGAAACATGAGGATCGCGTTCGTGCCAGGCGCTACGTCTCCCACCCAATTCGTCGCTGTTGTCCAACGCGTATTGGCACCCGGTCCACCGCCGTCGGGACGGCCATCCCACACTGCCACGTCGACTCGGACCAACGCGATATCGTTGCCATCCCCGCCGTCGTAGCTAATCGCGAACACCAAATTGTTCACGAGCAGCAGACTGTCACTGGGGAGCGCCTGGAACCTTCCCTCAATCGGATCGGATCCATCATTCTGGACGAGGACGAAACTCTGCCCCACTGGTGGAACATAAGCATTAAGAACTGGCTCCAACTCAGCTTCCCGCAGCTGGAGGTTTCCCTGCACGGCGAGTTGGTCGAAGCCAGCTCCGAGGGGTGAACCGAGAATGAGCGGATTGAAAAAAGACAAAGTCGTGTTGCTGGCAACACGACCCAGCCGCAACTGTCCGCTTGATAAACTGCCGCCCGGGTCCACAATGCCGAACTCGCCCGATTGGTACTCAAGCGTTCCGTTGCCCGAGACATTCCCGCCTTGCATGGCTGTGTTTGCCGAGAGCGTGCCGTCCACGATGGTCGAAGTCACGTTGACTGTGGAAGCGGAAACGGTCGCGCTGCTCCGTACAATGCTGTCCGTCAGGATGAGCTCGCCAGCCACGATGGCATCATTCGAGACGTCCAGTGCGGCCATCCTCGCGTTGCCGGTGATACTTGTGGCTCCCGCGAGTTCGTGGCGGTCCGCCGTGCTTGAACTCGTCTCGAACGCGGCTGCGGAGACGGCTCCGGTTAACCGCACGGTGCCACCGATCGCGGCCGACTCGACGGTCAGCGCTCCCGCGACCGCAATCGCCCCGGTCCAGACGTTGGCTCCACCCACAGCGCGAAGCGTCAACGTCCCCGTCGACTCGATCGACTCGCCGTTCACCGAAACACCCCCCGATAATTCGAGGGTTCCGCTGTCAAAGACCTCGACCCCGGCGGTGGTGGGCGCTCCGGACACGCCGAGCGCCGTCGCCGACGCGACTTCCAAGACCGCGCCGTTTCGAATCGTGGTCAGGCCTTGGTAGAGGTTCGAATTCGAGACGACCAGCCGCCCCCCCGCCACCTCCACAGCTCCCGTGAACGTGTTGGCGGCTGCGAGCCTGACAACTCCAGTTCCGGTCGCGCGCACGTCTCCCGCACCCGTAATCATGCCGCTGACTACCAGCGAGTTCGTGCGGTCCGCCAACGGGACATCGTCCGCCGCGCTGCCATCGAGTGTCGCTACGCGGCCCTGGAGATCGATGGAACCGGCGATGGTTAGCGAGCCCCGGGAAACGAACGCCTGATCGTTCGCCAGCCTCAGCGGCAAATGGAGTTCGTTTCCCAAACCCTCGTTGATCACGCCGCGTTCCAGGGCGATTCCGGCTCCGCCGACAGAGTAGCCGCTTCCGGAGAAAATCAGGCCGGCAAATGCTGTCTGAGGAGCGAAGTTATTGGTGCTCGCGAGCCGCGCCGCCGTCGCGGGAAAATGAAGATAATCACCCGGCAGCGGAGCTTCGTCGCCCACCCAGTTCGCGGCCGTGTTCCAGGAATCATCCGGTGTCGCGGCCCCGCTATCAAAGCGTCCATCCCAGACAGCCACCGCCAACAAGTCCCGACGCTCAAGTGTCTCACCCCGGGGGTGGAAACGACGATGGGGTAGACGAGTTGTGCTGCCTGCGTGTGAGGAGGGAGGAATGCGGGCTGGTCGCGAGTCTTCCGCGGATCTAGCGGGGG
>CAIXSC010000960.1 GCA_903921945.1 uncultured Planctomycetaceae bacterium | reverse complement strand
GGACCGGCAATTAGCGAGTACCTGTCCGAGGTGCTCGCCAGTCCCTGGGAACCGGTGGCGGTCGTAATCCCTGATGAACGGGAACAGATCGAAAATGCCTTGATCGCCTTGGTCGATCGGGATGGCTGCTGTCTCGTCGTCACGACCGGCGGCACCGGTCCTGCCAAACGTGATGTGACGCCGGAAGCGACCGAGCGCGTGTGCGAGAAGATGATGCCCGGATTCGGCGAGCTGATGCGCAAGGTCTCGTTGGAAAAAGTGCCCACGGCGATCCTCTCGCGTCAAACGGCCGGCATTCGCGGCGGGGCGCTGATCGTCAATTTGCCTGGCCAACCGCGAGCGATCCGTGAATGCTTGGACGCCGTGTTTCCCGCGATTCCCTATTGCATCGATCTGCTGGAAGGCCCGCGACTGGAAACCCGCGAGCCGCGGATGACCGCGTATCGACCACCCAGCGCGAAGCCGTCACCGCCGAAGCCGTAGCCGTAGCAACTTCTCCCCTGAGCACGCGCGTCAGCCACGCGAAACGCGGCTAGGCGGCATGTCGACCGGCTCGTATACAATGCGACCGCCGCGCGCATCACGCTCGGACTGGGCCGCGGCCGGCTCGGCCTCTTCGTCGCGTTGGAAGCTGTCTTGATCAACGCACCATTGGACGTTGACCAAACGCCAGCCATGCTGACTCAAATCCAACGTCAATCGCTCGATCGCCTCCCGCTCGTTGACCGCCCCGACATAGCAGTAGACGTGGCACCCGTCGCTGATTTCCCGATCCGCCGTGGCATCTGGCATGGCGACCACATCGGCGAAAAAAGCGAAAACACGTCGAGTCATATCGGCCCCTTTCCTCCCAAGCGTTTAGCAGGTGGCTGCCCACCTGCGACGTCACTGCGGTCTCTCTTCCGCCGCGCTTTCCGGAGCCGTCTTGCGCGGTCCCGCCAACTTCATCACAAGCCAATAGAACACCGGCGTGAACACCAAGCCGAAAAACGTAACTCCCAACATCCCCGCGCTGACGGCCACGCCGAGCGGCACTCGCATTTCAGCCCCGGCGCCCTTGGCCAAGGCCAACGGCAAGACGCCCAGGATGAAGGCGAACGAAGTCATCAGAATCGGCCGCAGCCGGGTCCGCGACGCCTCCACGATCGCCTCCAAACGGCTCTTTCCCGAATCCTCCAATTGCTTGGCGAACTCCACCACCAGAATCGCGTTCTTCGCCGCCAAACCGATCAACACCACAAACCCGATCTGGGCGAAGATGTTGTTGTCCAGGTGCATCGCCGCCAGCCCCGCCAGCGCGGATAGCAAACACATCGGCACGATCAGCAAAATGGCCAATGGCAATGTCCAGCTCTCATACTGAGATGCCAATACCAGGAAGACAAACAGCACAGCCAGCGGAAAGACGATCTTGGCCAGCAGGTCTTTCTCCGCTTCCAACTCCTGATAGGCCAACTCGGTCCAAGCGGTTCCCATCGTGCCCGGCAGCACATTTCGAGCCGATTCGTCGAAGACCGTGATCGCTTGCCGCGAACTGACTCCCGGCGCGCTAACGCCGGTGATTTCAGCCGACGGATAGAGATTGAAATGATTGACGACGGCTGGCCCCGCCATATCTTTCACTTGAATCAACGCGGACAACGGCACTCGCGAACCGGCCGCGTTGCGAACTTCCAATCGGCCGATATCCTCAACGCGGACTCGGAATCGCGGATCGGCTTGCACGTTGACCTGCCAATTCCGATCCTGAAAGAGAAAGTCATTCACATAAACCGATCCTAAGTAGGCCTGTAAAGTGGCGTTGATGTCGGCGACCGAGACGCCTTGCGCTTTCGCCTTTTCGCGATCGATCTCCACAAACAGTTGCGGTTGGGAAACGCTAAAGGTGGAAAAGGCGGCGCCGATCCGCGGATGTTTCGTCAACTCGTCACTCAAGACGCCCACCGACTCGCGCAATGCTCGCAAGCCGGCGCCCCGTCGATCCTGGATTTGGATTTTAACGCCGCCGGTGGAACCGAGACCGTCGACGGGCGGCGCGCCGAACACGCCAATCGCCGCCTCCTGCCGAGCGGCGAAGCGTTTGCCCAGTTCGGCGGCGATCCGCCGCGCGTGGAGCTTCCCATCCAATTTCCGCTCTTCAAACGGTTCGAGGATCACAAACATGCCGCCCACGTTGCTGATGTTCGCGCCCAGCAGCAGCGAATACCCAGGAACGGCGATCGTGTGAGCGACCCCCGGCGTGGCCCGCGCGACCTCGCTCAATTCACGCACCAAGCTGTCGGTTCGAGCCAAACTGGCTCCGTCCGGCAATTGAACATTGACCAGCAAATAGCCCTTGTCCTGCTCGGGGATAAAACCGGCCGGCACCACGCGAAACCCAAGCACGGTCGCCGCCAACAGGCCGCCGTAAACGACCGCCAGCACCAAGCTCAGTCGCACCAGCCGCCTTACCGTGCCGCCGTAGCCGGCCGCCAGCCACTCAAACACGCGGTTGAAACCATCCAGAAAACGGCCCAACGCGAGATTCACCCAAGGCGCGAGAAACCGGGCGCCGGCCGCCACGCCGCCAACGATGGCGGCGGCCACGAGCCAACCGAGCGCGATCCGCAGCCAATCCGCCGACGCGCCCAGGGTGCCGGCGACGGCCGCTACGCCACCGTTGGCTGCTACGCCACCGTCAGCCGCCGCGCCACTGTTGGCCGCCACGCCACTGTCAGCCGCCAATCGCAAGAGGCGCAGAACCCATGTCCCGGTCCAATGGTAAGCTACCAGGCCGAAGAGCAGGCCAATCCCCCAGGGAGGCAACACCTCGCGCGGACCGCCATGCGCGCCATGTTGGCTGTGCGGCTTGATTAAAGTCACCGCGCGGGCCGGCGCCATGGTCATGGCGTTGATCGCCGAAATGATCGTCGAGGCGGCGATCGTCAACGCGAACTGTCGGTAGAACTCGCCCGTGATCCCCGCGAGGAAGGCGGTCGGAATAAAGACCGCGCTGAGCACCAGCGTGATCGCGATCACCGGTCCCGTGATCTCGTCCATCGCTTTAATGGTGGCCTCGCGGGGCGGCAATCCGGTCGCCATCCAGCGTTCGATGTTTTCCACCACCACGATCGCGTCGTCCACCACAATGCCGATGGCCAGCACCAAGCCGAAGAGCGTCAGGTTGTTGAGCGAGAATCCGAGCAACGCCATGACGGCGAAGGTGCCGATCAGCGACACGGGCACGTCGATCATGGGCAACAGCGTCGCCCGCCAATCTTGCAAGAAGATCAAAACGACGATGAACACCAGGATGAACGCCTCGTAAAGCGTCTTGTAAACTTCGTGGACCGACTCGTCGATGAACACCGTCGTGTCGTAAACGATCTCGTAGTCCAAGCCCTCCGGAAAGTCGGCTCGCAGCTCCCGCATCCGCTCGCGGACGGTGCGCGCGACACTTAGCGCGTTCGAGCCGGGGAGCTGAAAGAGCGCCAACGTGACCGACGGATCGCCGTTCAAATAGCTGTTGACATCGTAATTCTTCGCCCCCAATTCGATACCTTTGTCCAGCGACTGGCCATCCGCTCCGTAGCGTGTCGCCCGCACCACCTCGCGCAAGTGGACCAATTGTCCTTGTTCGCCGCGGCGGATGACGATATCGCCAAACTCCTCTTCGCTGGTCAACCGGCCGCGGGTGTTGATGACCAATTGGAACGGCACTTCGACGCCCGCCGGAACCGGTGGCTGTCCGAGCCGCCCGGCGGCGACCTGCGCGTTTTGTTCGCGAATCGCGGCAATGACATCGTTGGCGGTAAGCTGCAGCGCCGCGAGCTTGGTGGGGTCGAGCCAGATTCGCATGCTGTAGTCGCGCGGCCCGAGAAACGCGACATCCCCCACGCCATCGATCCGCGCCAAATCGTCTTTAACATTCAGCGACGCGTAGTTGCTAAGGTATAACTGGTCGTAATACGAGCCGCCGTCCGCCCGCTTCTTCGACACTAAATTGACGCATAACAGGATGCTGGGAGACTTTTTCTTGGTAACCACCCCAGTGCGTTTGACTTCCTCGGGAAGTTTCGCCTGCGCGATCGCCACTCGATTCTGCACCAGCACTTGCGCCTTATCGAGGTCCGTTCCCAGCTTGAACGTGACATCCAAGAGCATCTGGCCGTCGTTGGTGCAACGCGAGGCCATGTAAATCATCCCTTCGACCCCGTTCACCTCCTGCTCGATCGGCGTTGCCACCGTCTTGGCGACCGTCTCGGCATTGGCGCCCGGATAGATCGCCGCCACCTGAACCGTTGGCGGCGTGACGTCCGGGTACTGCGCGACCGGCAGTTGTGTCAGCGCGACCGAACCGATGATCACGATGACGATGGACAGAACGGTCGCGAGCACCGGTCGGTCGACAAAGAAACGGGCGAGCATTGCGTGAGCCTTTGCGAGAGCCTTTGCGAATGGCCAAGTCGGAGCGGGAAACTCAGCGGGCGGCCTTGGTGGCTGCGGACGGACTTGTGTCCTGGGTCGGACTTTCGCGAGCCGCTGGATTCGCCTCGGCGCGCAGCGCTTCGATCGGCTCCACCGGGTAGTTCACTCGCGCCCGCTGCAGTCCCAACGTGATGATCCGATCCTCGTTTCCCAGCGGTTGGGCGTTGCCGCTCGCCGGGCGGACGATGCGGAAACCGTCGTCCAGCAAGCGGCCGGGTTGGATATCGTAGCGCGACACCACGTTATCCGCGTTCACCACCAGCAGGTAGCGTCTCTCCTGATCGGACAGAATGGCCGTGTCGGGCACGACCAGCGCCGAGTACGGATCGCCGACCGCGACTCGAACCCGGACTCGCGAGCCCGCCACGAGTGTTCCCGAACTGTTCTCCGTGATTCCGCGCACTTCAATGGTGCCAGTCGTCGAGTCGACTTGGTTTTCCGTGAAATCGATCAATCCTTCGTGTGGAAACCCTTCGTCGGAATCGAGCGCGAACCGAAAGGCCAGCCGCCGATCGCGGATCGATGGCCGGGGCGGCGCGGGAGCCGCGCCATCGCCGACGGGCGGTTCCGGCGACTCGCGGGCCGCTTGATCGGCGCGGAGACGCTGATATCGCTGCAGGGCCCGTTCGTCGATCGTAAAGGAAACATGGATCGGATCGGTGCTGACGATCGTCGCCAGCAACGGGTCGGCTCCGCCCGCGTTGACCAGATTGCCTTCGGTCAGCAAAGCTCGCCCAACGCGACCGGAAATCGGCGCGGTAATCCGCGCGTATTGCAGATCCAGTTTAAAGCGTTCCGCCTGTTGCAAAGCGGCGTTGTAGCGGGCCGCGAACGCCAGCGAATCGGCTTCCGACTTCTCCAACTCCTGCTGTGTGACCGCGCCTTTCCGGGCTAGCTCGCGATTGCGGGCGAGCTCCTTTTCGGCGGCGTTTTGCTGGGCCTTCAACGCGTTGGCCGCCGCGATAGACTCGTCGATTTGCACCTGGAACGGGCGTGGATCGAGCTCGAACAACAACTGCCCCTTGTCCACGAAGTCTCCGTCCAGGAAATGGACTTTGTCGATATGGCCGCGAACCCGCGACCGCACCTCGACCGTCTTCGCCGCTCGCAACCATCCGCCGTACTCGTCCTCGTCGACGATCGTGCGGACCTCCGGCCGTCCCACCGTGACCTTGGGTGGAGCGGGCGGACCGGAAGTCGCCGCCGCCCGTTCGCAGCCGGCGATCGCCAGTGGACCGAGAACTCCCAGGATGACCGCGAAAAGCAGCCCCGAACGCCGCTCCCGGCGTTGTTCAAAACAGAAACACCCCATGGTGGCGGCTCCGGTGGTGATTAGGAATTCAGGATTGGAAATGAGCGACGTCGCGCGACGCCAAACGAACCGAGAATGACGGGGCGGTGAAGACGCGGCGGGATTCACGAGTTCTCGGGTTTGGGCGGAGCGAAAAAGTTCGCCGTCTTTTGCAGGGCGTTCAAGAGGTGGATGGCGACCGAGTAGTGGCCTCCCGGATACCAATGGATGTCGGGGCGGCCAAACGATTCCCAGAGGGCCTCGGTGCAAGCCCGCGGCACAACCTCGTCGTCGCGGGCGTTCATCATGAGCACTCGGCGGCCGCGGACGTTCGTCCCGTATCGCACCGGGTCGACTGCGGACAGCGTCGCGAGGAATTCGTCCCGCGACCCGCCCTTCGCCATCCAAGCCTCGCGGACTTTCGCCAATTCTTTGGACTCCCACGCGATTCGTCCCAGGTCTCCGCCCGCGAGCAAAAGGCAAACATTCGCGAGACGCGGCTCGGCGGTTGCCGCGAGAGCGCCGGTGATACCGCCCAAGCTGATGCCGAAGACGCCGAGCTTCTGCGGATCGACCGACGGACGGCTCGCCAGCCAAGCGGTCGCGCGGCGGATATCAAGCACGGCTTGGGTGAGCCCTTCGACGGTTTCCCGGGGATCCGACGTGATCATCCGCCGGGGCGACTGCGGATCGCGGCGCGGTCCGTAGTACGGCATTTTGAGGAACAACGCGGCAACGCCATGCTGGGCCAAATTGTTGGCGAAAAGCCGCGCGAGTGGAAAATCGCCTCCGAGAATATGGAGCACGACGACTGCCGGCACCCGGCCATCGCGTCG
>CAIXSC010000959.1 GCA_903921945.1 uncultured Planctomycetaceae bacterium | reverse complement strand
CGTTCAGGTGACCCGAAAACGATGGTCAGTCGCCATCGCATGAATCGCTATCGCATGAGCCGCTATCGCATGAGCCGCTATCGCATGAGCCGCTATCGCATGAGCCGCTATCGTATGAGTCGCCATCGCATGAGCCGCTATCGTATGAGCCGCCATCGTATGAGCCGCCATCGTATGAGCCGCCATCGTATGAGCTGTTATCCTCGCATCGACCGCTGCCCTCGCATTCCAGGCTGTGTGTGTCTTTTAGGCTATCGGCGAGCGGTTTTTGGCCGAGGGCGATGACGATTCGATGAGAATCGGAGATTGGGAAGACCCATAGATTGAAAAAGGTTCGCAGCGCCTTTCCCGCTTCGTGCAAGCGAAGTTGCTCGATGAACGGGGTGAGCCATGCGCCGCGCCAGGCGAAGGCCATAAAGGCGTCGAAATTGGGAAAGTCGAGTCGCGGGGCGAACGTTTCCGCCGATCGCAGCTGAAAGGAATGTTCCCGCATCACCGACTCGACGGCCGATTGGTCGAACGGCGTTTTGAGTCCGCCCAAATCGAGTTCGCGGCCGCCATGAAGCCGGCGGATCAGCGGCGACTGCGCCACCCGCCGAAGTTCCGGGAAGCCCTGGCTGGTGCCGCCAACGAACGACCAGTAGCCTCCCGGTTTGAGCCGGCGGTGGACCTCGGGCGCAAGCACGCTGATCGGCACAAAGCCGGTGATGAAATGGGTGCAGATCAAATCGAATTGGCAGTCGCAAAAATGCCGGCTCATATTGGCGGCGTCGTCGCGAGCGGCTCGCAGGTCCGGGATCCGCGACTTGGCGAGTTCCAGCATCCTTTCCGAGATATCCAGCCCGTGGGGGCGGATCGGTCGCCGGGACGCGGCTCTGAGCCGTTCGCAAAACACACCGGTGCCGATGCCGACGTCGAGCAGATCGAGTGGCTGGGAGGCGGAGCGGTCAAGCATGGCGCTTGAAAGCTGGCCGAGCGCGATTCCCAGGGCATTGGTGGTGACTTGCTGTGGATCGAGATCGTAGTGCGGGGCGATGATCTCGTCGTACTGACGTTGGATATCCGTTTTCATCGTGGTCGGGTCTAGGCCGCGGGAACGCGAAGAGGCGAACGACACCGGCGCGAGCGTCGTGCTCGGCGGTGTCGGAAATGTCGTCGCCCCACATGTAGACTTTGATGAAAGAAAGTTGAAATCTCGCTACCTAGTTTGGCGGCAAGTCCGCATACGCGTCTCTCCAAACCTTCATCTTCGCCCTTAAACATGCTCCTCCACCGGGCTGAATGGATGACCGGGGTTGCGAGGCTGGGAGCAGCGAATGGTAGGCGCGGAATACGACTTTGATGTGATCGTGATCGGCGGCGGCGCGGGTGGAGCGGCCTTCGCTTCGGCTTGTGCGTCCGCGGGGAAAAGTGTGTTGATCGTTGAGCGAGGACCGCGAACGGCGGGTGATCCGCAGCCCCGGGGCGAGCGGCAGACGTTCGTCGAAAAGCTTCCTTATGATGACCGCGCGATCGAGGTCAATGAATCGCCATTGCGACTGTTCATGGGTGGAGTGCTCGGTGGTGGCACGTCGGTCTACGGCGCCGCCATGTTGCGGCCGAGTCGCGAGGATTTCACACCCGGCCGGCATTACGGCACGTTGCTTGACCGGTCTCTTTGGGAATGGTCGGTCGGCTATGAGGAACTCGAACCGTTCTATGACGAAGCCGAGGAATTGTTTCAATTGGCGAGCAACCATGAGGACGACTTCGGACCGCTGGAAAGGCCAAAGTGCCGAAACAACTCGACTCTCTTGCCGCTCGCGCCGATCAATCAACGGCTGATCGCCCGCAGCCGTGAACATGGCTTGCGGCCGTTTCGTTTGCCGCTGGCGATCGACACCCAACGCTGCGAGCGTTGCTCCGCGTGCGCCGGTTTTCTTTGTCCCAACGGCGCGCGACGATCGGCGGCGGCGGTGATCCAGGAGATCGTTGAGCGGCAGCGCGTTCACGTGATGGTGAATGCGGAAGTCGAGCAATTGCTCTTGGACTGCGGCGGCCCGCGAACCGCTCGAATCGAGGGAGGCGTCCGGGGAGTGGTGATTCGCGATCGCCGTTCGCAGTCCTCGACCACGTATCGGGCCCCATGTTATGCGCTGGCCGCCGGCGCGATCGGTTCGCCGGCGATCGCGCTCAAATCTGGATTGGAGGGTCCGCAGGTCGGCCGCAACTACATGATGCATTACTCGCCGCTTGCCGCTGGCGTCTTCGCGAAACCGACGGGCGGGGACGAGTCGTTCATCAAGCAAGTGGGGTTCGCGGACTTCTACTTTGGCACGCCGGATTACCGGCGAAAAATGGGAATCGTGCAATCGTTGCCGGTTCCCGGACCGTTGATGTTGCGGAAAACGGGAATGCGACGCTGGCCCGCGGGACTCGTTGGCTCGTTGCGGCGTCGACTGCTGCCGCTTGTGGGAATCGTCGAGGATCTTCCGGATCCGCGGAACCGCGTGTTTCTAAAGGAATCGGGCGCGATCGCGTTGGCCCATCAATTCAGCCGGTTCGATCGGCTGCGGGGCGCCTTTCTGGCGAAAGCGATGCGACGCGTTTTGAGACGCGCCGGCGCCGTGATTCGGCTCACCAAACAGTTCCCGTCCCAAGAGCATGTCGCGCACCAGTGCGGCACGTTGCGCATGGGGGCTGATCCGCGATCGGGGGCGGTCGACGCCGACTGCCGCATGTTTGGCGCGCCGAATCTATTCGTTGTCGACGGCAGCGTGCTTCCGACATCGCTGGGCGTCGGTCCTTCGTTGACGATCATCGCGAACGCGCTTCGCGTCGCGCGGATCGCCTGTCGTGACGCGTAAATCCACCTCATCAGAACCTGGAACTATGCACAGCCAAGATCGCGCGGTCCGGCGGGAGGAATTGCGGCAAGCCCGCCAGATTCACGGAGGGGCCTGGGGCTATTGTCTCGCCTCGCTGGGGGTGCGGCTTTCGCGGATGCCGATTCCGTCCCGCGGCCTGCGGGAACGTGTGTTCCGCACGGTCTACGGCCGCAAATACCGCGCACTCAATGAAACGGAACTCGACCGGCCGCTCGCCGATTTTCGCTCCTTCAACGAGTTGTTCACACGCGGTGTCCGGCCGGAATGCCGTCCGATCGACCGGTCAATCGCTGGCCTTGTCGCCCCGTGCGATGCGGAAGTCCAGGACATCGGCACGCTGCGCGGCGACACGTTGCTCACCGTGAAAAACATAGCCTACCCCATCGACTCGCTGCTTCCCGGGATGGACAACGCCTCGCTGGTAGGCGGTCAGTTCGCCATCCTGTTTTTGTCGCCGGCCGACTGCCATCGCGTGTTCGCGCCCGAGTCGGGCGAAGTACGCTCGATCGCTCACATTCCGGGGCGCCGGTTGCTCGTGCATCCACCCTTTCAGCGCCCCGAGTTTCCCGTCTTCACGCTTAACGAACGCCTGGTAATGCGGGTCGTCACGGGGCAGGGGGAGTACGCGTTAGTGATGGTCGCCGGTTGGGGCGTAGGCCATATCACGCATCCGCCCGGCACGTTGTCTTCCTGGAGCGGGACACGGCTCTCCAGCCACCAAGTCACGCGGCTCGACAACCCTTCCCATGGCCACGTGCAGCGCGGTCAATGGATCGCGACCTTCGAACTGGGTTCCACGGTGGTTCTCATCGCCGCGCGCTCGCTGAAGGCGACGCCGTTGGTTTCCATCGGCGAGCATGTCGCGTACGGCCGACCACTCTTCGCGACGGAGCCGGCCCCGTGACCCATACCTTGATCGCCATCGCGGACAGTGCGGAACGCCAATCGCTGCTCGACAGCGCTATCGCCGAGTGGACGCAGACGCTGCGCGAGCAGACGCTGCGCGAGCAGACGTTGCGCGAGAGCGATGGGCGGGATGAACAACCGGGTGGCGACTCGACGACTCTCGCGATTGTGGCTTGGTTGCCGGAGAGTACGGAGAGTCTTGTGGATGCCATCGACGCCAAGCTCTCACCGCCTGGCTGCGATTCGTTCCTCTCGAAACTTTGGTCCGCAGTGCGATCACGGTCCGCGGCGATTCCGCCGCGGGTTGTGCTCATCGGTTCCGCTTGCTCGTACCGGGATGAGCGACGTGACCAGGCGGAGATGAGGTTGGCCGCCGCCGTTCGTGATTCGGGAGCGGTCGTGCGGTTGCTTCGGGTGGGCGAGGTGCTTTCGGCGGAGTTTGGTTTGCCGCGGTCCTTCGCGCGGAAGCTGCGCTGGCGTTCGCTTAGTTCCGGTTCGCGTCACAACAGTTTCCTGGCGGCCGCCGAGTTGATTACGGCGGTGAACGCGATGTTGTCGAGCGCGAGGCCGCGATATCGCGAACACGCGTTGCTCGGCCAACGCCGTTCGCTGCGAGAGGCGTTGGAAGAGTACTCGCGGCAGGCGACCGCGCTAGGCCAACCAGCTTCCGAGCGAAGTTGGTCGCACGGGCTGGGGCGGTTGGCGGGAATGTTTCGCCCGGCTTGGAAACACGGTGGCGATCGCGGGGGCGACGCGCCCTTTCTACCGACCGACCAGCGACGCTTGATCGCGCTGTGCGGAGCACTCAACCGGCCCCATGTGGCGCTCGCTGGGTTCAACACGGGGGTGAATCATTTTGGCTGGCGCTACCCAGGCAAGACGCTTGTGCAGACGGTTCGCGCGGGCCAGCGAATCCGTCTGCGGGGCGAGATCCTGGAGGCCGACGCCAGCCTGCTGATCAAAGACGCGGTCGCGGTACTTCGCAAGGCCGGCTACGAATTCCTCGTTCTGCCGAATTACTCGTACGTCAGCCTTGGAACCGTTTTCATGGTGCCCGTGCATGGCTCGGGCTGCGAGGTGTCAACGCTTGGTGAAACGATCGTCAAGGTGTTGGTCTACGATCCGTCGACCGATCGCATCGTGCGGCTGCGCCGGGACGACCCGCGGTTCGCACGATGGATGTACAACCCGGAGAGCGGAGTCGTGGTGCTGCGACTCTGGTTCCGAGTGCGGCCTTGTTTCCGTTACTTCCGGCAACGTCGAACACTCACCGCGCCATCGGCCGCCGAATTGTGGAACGCGTTTCGCGACCCGGACGCCAGCCACATCGAGGCTCGCAAACAGCGGGCGGCCGATCCACATGTGAGCCTTTACCGCTATCGGCTTGATTCCGCCGGACTCGATGGCCACGCGGAAGAATTGCCGCGCGACACCATCGGCCGAGTTTGGGATCGCATCGAGCAGAACCGGCTGGCGGCCAGCATGTTCCACGCCTTTGTGCGGAACTTCGGATTCCATGTGGAACTGTTTCTCAACGAGTCCGAATTCGCGCTGTTTTGGCAACATCATCGCGACCTGCCGCTGGCGAAAATGCAGTTCCGCCTGGCTCGACGCGATGGATTGCCCCACTCTCCCTGCGGCGATTGCGACCGCATGTCGATCGATCTGTTCATGAGTCGCCGGCGCAGTGCCCGGTTCCTCGCTTTCGTCAAGGAACATCTGCCTCATGCTCGATTCAACCGCGGCAAACACAGCATGTGAGCCCGGCCAAGATGCCGACATCCACCATTCAGAAACGGTCATCGCGGCGCGGGTCGCTTCGGCCTCCGTGCCGGTTTCCGATCGGTCGAGCGAGTTGATGACCGACCCCAGACGCGTTCGTCATGATTGGCATGACGACACGCCCCTGGAGGCATCGATTCGCCGACTCACCAGCCAATCGATTCCGAACTTGTTGCGGCTGCATCTAAGTCCCCACGTGGCGCAGGCCTGCTATCTGCTCGATCGAATCGCCGCCGCGTGGCGCGAACGCTCTGTCGCTGACCGCCCGCCATCCGCTGGCCAACTGTTTCTGGCCAACAGTGGCGAGGAGGCATTGAGCGGCGCGTTGAAGCTCGCGCGAACCGTGGCGTCGCGCGATGGCGATGGACGCGGCACGCTGATCTACGATCCGTCCGGGCGCTTTCGACACTTCTCGGAAACTCGGGTCGATGGCGGCATGCGAGTCGAGTTTCTTCCCGAGGTGGATCGGCATGAAGATGCCGCATTGTTTCTCACGGATCTGGAGCGACGCGCCGCCGCCGATGGAGACTCGCGGAACCATGCGTCGCGAACGACCGGCGCAGCGGCACAACGCGGGGGTGGCGGCCGTCTCGGAACGCTTGTTGTGCCGATCGCGGAACTGCCGCGGCTTTGGCCACAACTGCAGTGGCTGCGTGCCAGCATGCTTTTCGCGCCGGCCCGTTGGCGATGGATCATGGTCGCCTGCCGCGAGGATGTCGAGAGATCGTCGTGGGGCGCCGATGCCGACAGCTGGCCGGCGGCTGACATTGTGGTGTTTGAGGAGAGCTTCGTGGAACGCGATGTTCCTTTCGGAGCGTTCGCCGCGAGCCGCGAGTTGTTTCGCGCTTGGAGTGGCCGAGGCATGGCGACCTTCCACTCGACGACTTACCAGCCGAACGCCCTATCGAACATGCGGCTTGTGGAGAGCCTGCGGCAGGGCTGTCCTGCCTTCTTCCAGCGGCATGCGGAAGTGCTCGAGCGTCTCGAACGGGATGCCGAGTTCCGCTTGGAAACGCTGCGAGCACTCTACAGCCGGTCGCTCGCGCGGCTCGCGTCGGCCCTCGGCTTGCGGCATGGCCAAATCGAAGCCGCGGGACACTACTACACCGCGCGCGGCCGCCGGATTTTCGACGGTGTGGCGGGGGTCGCTTGCAGTGTCCGTGGGCATAATCCACCGCGCTTCGTTGAGGAATGCCGGGAGCTTGGGCCCAGCGACGCATGCCGCGCGGAATTGCGCGAACGGCTTGAGGCGTTGACCGGCCTGCCACGGTGGATTCCGGCCGTCAGTGGCGCGTCGGCGGTGGAGCACGCGATGCGCGTCGGCTTGACCGCTCAGGCGCCGCGCAACGGAGTGCTTGCGCTGCGTGGCGGATTTGGCGGCAAGACGCTGTTCGCGCTCGCGGGCACTTGGAAGCCGTCGCTCAAACGGGGACTCGAGCCGCTCTATCCGCACGTTGTTTACGTCGACCCGTTCGCGCCGGATGCGGTGGCGGCGGTGCGCCGCGCGTTCGACGAACATCCGATTGGTATCGCGCAGTTGGAATTGATCCAAGGCGTGGGCGGCGTGCGTGAGACGCCAACGCCCGTGTTGAAGACGCTCGAAGCGATGCGCGAACAACATGGCTGCTTGCTGTCGATCGACGAAGTGCAAACCGGAATGTACCGAACGGGCCCCTTCCTCCGTTCCACAGCGGTCGGTATCCAGCCCGATCTATTGACGCTGGGCAAGGGCGCTTCGGACATGATCTTCCCCTTCGCCTTGACGCTCGTTTCGGCCGCTGTGGAACGGCGACTGGCCGAACGCGGCAGTTCGATCCTCACGGATTTGGCGAGCCGCTGCGATTACGAGACCGGAGTCCGCAGCGTGCTCGGCACCCTTCGCCGGGCCGAACACGCCGACTTGGAGCGGCAAGTGAACCTCCGGTCCGCTCGCTTGGCCGAGCGACTGCGGGAGGGGCTCGCGGGAAAGAGCGGCGTGCGGGCCGTTCGCTGCTACGGTCTGTTGATCGGCATCGAACTGGAAACCCGCGGCCTCGCTCGTCAATGGCTCGCGCGACGCGTCCCGCATTTGTACCTGCTCGAACTGCTGCGCGAACGCCGCTTCCCAATCCTGGTCGGCTTTTGCCAGTACGAACCGCACGTGCTCAAACTCACACCGCCTCTGTCGATCACGGACACCGAAATCGACGAAGCCACCCGCACCTTGGCCGACGTGCTGACCCGCAGCCTGCCCCAAGTCGTCGGTGGCGGAGTCCTCGGGTTGTTGTCGCAAGCAATGGGCAGGAGCTGAGGAATGGGGAATGAGGAATGGGGAATGGGGAACGGGGAGTGAGGAGTGGGGAATGGGGAATGGGGAATGGGGAGTGAGGAATGGGGAGTGAGGAATGGGGAGTGAGGACTGGGGAGTGGGGAGTGGGGAATGGGGAATGAGGAATGGGGAATGGGGACTGGGGAATGAGATCGGAAGAGCGTCGTGTAGGGAAAGAGTG
>CAIXSC010000958.1 GCA_903921945.1 uncultured Planctomycetaceae bacterium | reverse complement strand
CTCACCAGCAAGTTCCAGGCGACCGTGGAGACACTGCACGCCGAAGTCGATGTCGCGGTGCGGGAAGTGGAGACGACCCATCGCGAGTTGCGGTCGATTTACACGCAGATGCTTGCCGCCAAGACCGACATGGACTACCTGCAGGGGCGTTGGGAGCGGCTTCCAGGCGATGATCGAGCCGCCAGCTTCCTGCTGGAAGACCTGCTTGCCTCCCAGGAGCGGCTTTCGTTCGCCGAGTCGGCGTTCGTGGACGCCCAAGTCGCATATTCACTCAGTTTGACTCGATTGAACCGCTCGACCGGTATGTTGCTGAAACATGAGAAGGTTCAGCTTGTTCGCGGCCACGATGGCTCAGCGAGCACCCTGTCCTTTGAGCCGATGGACGCCGCCCGACCGTCGAGTAGCGGCAACCTGCCCGCGCCGACGCGAGGGCCGATGGCTCCGCAAAACGCTCCCGGAGCCAGCCCGCGAATCGCGCCACCCGCGAACCGCGTCGGTCCCACAGCGAAACAGCCGACACGTCCTCACATCTCGGGAGCCAACACAGCCAATAGCTCGGCTAATTCCTGGGCCAGTAACCCAGCCAATCACGCGGCCAGTAACCCGGCTAATCAAAGCGGTTCGCCGTGGAACAATCGGCTGGCGAACACACCGCCCGTCGCGCCGCGTGGCGCCATGGCATCACCGTTCGCGGGGACGGCATCCGGATACGCGCCGACGACCGGCGGCCATAGTCCGGCTCCCGTTGGTTATGTGCCTCCAAGCGCGACTCAAAACGCAACGCAAGGCGCCAGCGGATACGGTGGCTACACGCCAAACGCGACTCCCGCCGGTTACTCGCCGCCACGGTATTCGCCGTCGAACCCTCAGCGCCAAGGGGCGGTAGGCGGTCCAAACAACGCTTATCCGGCGTCTGCCTACCCGACGACCAGTTATCGCGGTCCATCGGCTGAACCTGTTGCGACATCGTCCGGCGAAGCCGCCTCCCCGTTTCCATCGACGGCTCCCGCGATGACACAAACCGAAGCCATCCCCTATACGGCTTCGCAGCCTGCGATCACGACGAACAACCGCTAAGCCGCATCGCAAGAAGGATCGCTCCACCCGCACCATACACCTATGACACGACCTTTTCCGCACCGTCTCCGGCGCCTGTTACGCTGGCCGGTTTGGCCTTGGTCGCGAGGTGTCGGTGCCCATGGGGTGCAGGATGGCCGTTTCTTACGCGAGGTCCGGCAGCGCGCGGCCGCCTGGCGCCATCATTCGGATGCCGCTTTGGTTGATGGCATCGGAATGTTGCGATCCTCGAACCGCGATCGACAAAGCTCGGACAGGTCGCTGATCGCCGAACTGTTCGCGGCCGTCGACGAGGCCCTTTGGCGGCATCACGGTTTGCGTTTCTACGATGTGCAGTTGCTGGCTGGACTCGCGCTTGCTCGCCGCGCGATCGCGGAGATGCGCACGGGCGAAGGCAAGACCTTCACCACACTGCTACCCGCTGCTTGGTTGGCGCTAGCGGGCGGCGGCGTCCATGTCATGACGGTGAATGCCTATTTGGCGGAACGCGATCATGGCCTGCTCGCCCCCGTGCTCGCACGACTAGGACTCAAGGCCGGATTGTTGCGTTCGCAGGCGGCACCTGCCGAGAAACGTGCCGCTTACGCCTGCGACATCACCTTCGGACCCGGCTACGAATTCGGATTTGATTATCTGCGCGACCAGACATCAGCCCTACCGCGGCAAAGCCAGTCGCTTGGCGATGCGTTACGGCAACGGCGTCGTGGTCATGCGGCAACGCTTGGCCAAGCGGATGCATGCACTGGACGTCTGCAACGAGGCCATGCCGCCGCCATCATCGATGAGGCAGACAGTGTGATGATCGATGAAGCGACAACGCCGCTCATCCTCGCCGCTGCCAGCGATGGCCCCGCAGCCAATGCCGCGACCTACCGCGCCGCCTTTACCGTGGCGGAACAACTCGTAAACGGCCAAGACTACGTGGTGGACATGGCGGCTGGTTTCGCCGCGCTGACCGCTGCGGGGGAACGGCGGTTGGCGGCGCTCGGTCCGCCCGCGAACGCCGGCCTCGAGCGGCCATGGGTGCGCTACGTCGAGCAGGCGTTGGCGGCGCGGCACTTATTTTCCCGTGATGTGCATTATGTGGTCGTGGATGCGGAACTGCGAATTGTCGATAGTGGCACGGGGCGCATTTTCACCGACCGCACATGGCGCGACGGCCTGCATCAAGCGTTGCAAGCCAAAGAGGGAATACCGATCACCACCGAGGCTCATTCTCTCGCCCGAATCACGCGGCAACGGTATCTCGGCCTCTATCGCCATCTATGCGGCATGACCGGAACCGCTCGGGAAGCCGAAGACGAGTTATCGGCCATCTACGACTTGGAAACGCGTGTCGTCCCGCCTCACCGCCCGCCTCGGGGACAACTGTGGCCGACACGGGTTTTTGCTTCCCGGGATGCGAAAGAACTGGCGATCGCCGACGACACGGTTCGGCTGCATCTACTGGGAAGGCCGGTACTCCTAGGATCCGCGACCATTGAAGCCAGCGAGCGACTCGCGGAAATGCTCTGCCGCCGCGGACTGGAATTCCGATTGCTCAATGGCCGTCAAGACGAGGAGGAGGCGGCCGTCATCGCCATGGCCGGTCGGGCCGGTGCGATCACCGTGGCCACCAACATGGCAGGTCGAGGAACCGATATCAAACTCGAGCCAGCGGCTAGGGAGGCCGGCGGACTGCACGTCATCGCCGCCGAACTGCAGGAGTCGGCCCGAGTGGATCGACAGTTGATCGGCCGCGCCGCCCGCCAAGGCGACCCGGGTTCGGCCCAGCGATTCCTCGCCGCTACCGACATGCTGCTGGTCCGTCACGACCCAGTGCTTGCCCGAGAGATCGCGGCCATTCCGAACCCGTCCATTCCGAACCCATCCATTCCGATTCATCGCCACGAAGAATGGGCGGGCGCGGCGCTCCGCCGTTTCGTCCAGCGTCTCGACTCGCTTCAGCGCAAAATGGAGGCGGCTCGCCGCCAGCAACGCGAGGAACTTTACAAGCAGGATGACTGGCGCGAGGAGATCCTGCGCGACTTGGCATAGACCGATCAGCCTATCCTCGAGCGCGAAGTCCGCGCGGAATTATTCGACGCTTCGCATTTTGCGAGCTATTGTTCCCATGGACAAAGCCGGAACACGACCCTGCCAACGCTCTGTCCTCTCGGTTGGCAATTCGCTCACTCCCCAGGTAGATCAAGGCCAATGACCGGACCTCGCCTTTTCACGAGCATTCTGTGCCTGGCAGGCTTCGCCGCCGCCGCTTTCTTCATCTGGAATTCCGGATTGCCGCATGCCGCTTCGCAAGCGTCCGCAAACCGCGAACCGCGACCTGCGCACCTCGCCTTCGCGGGCGGTAATGGCGCGGGTAACGCGGGCGACTACGCGGCGGAACCGGAGCCGGAACCCGAGGAGGAAGTGGAGGCATCCCCGAGCAACAGCGATCTGCCGGAACGTATGCCGGCGAACGCTCCGGTTGCGAGTGCGGGCGTGGACGCGGACCAGGCTGCCCCTCAGCGTGGCAACAATCGATTTGGCGGCAACGATCTGCCAACCCCGAATGTCGATTCGCGACGCGACCCGCGGCGCAGCACAACCGGGTCGCCCACTCCCTCCTCGCGTTTCTCCTCCCGGCCCGCCGCCACCAATCCGCCTTCCGTTGGTGTTTCGAGTACCTCGTCCGGGCCGCCGCGGGCCTCCGCTCGCCGCACAGACTCGCTGGACCAACCGCCTTCCGAACTGAACATCATCGAGCCCTATCGCACGATCAACGTGGCCGCCGAAGAGGTCGGGACGATTCAAGAGATTCTGGTCCGTGAGGGTGACTCGGTCAAACAAGGACAGATCCTGGCCCGCCTCAACAGCCAAGTTCTGTTCGCCCAGCTGGCCATCGCCGAGCAGAACTCGCAGGCCCAGGGCCGGCTCGAAGCGTCACTCGCCGAATTGCGTCTGCGGGAGCACCGCTTTGCGCAGTTGAGTGCGCTCCGCACCGACGGTGCCGCGCGGCAAGAGGAGGTTGATCGAGCGGAATCCGAGGTCGCCATCGCGCAGGCGAATGTGCGAACCGCTCGTGAGGAACTCGAGTCGCGGCGGCTCGAGTGCGAGCGGATCAAGGCGCAGATCGATAGCCGGTCGGTGAAGGCTCCTATCGACGGAGTCGTAGTGAAGATGCTGAAGGACGTGGGCGAATTCGTCGCGCCAAATACCCCCGACGTTCTGACGATTGTGCAAATCAACCAGTTGATCGCCCGATGCAATATCAGTGCTAACATGCTCGATCGCGTCAAGGCGGGGCAAGAGCACGATATCCGCCTCGCGACCGGCGAGACGGTGAAAGGCATGATCGAGTTCGTTGATCCAGTCACCGACGGCGCCAGCCAGATGGTGACGGTGAAGCTGCGAATTGACAACTCGCACGGCCGTTTCCGCAGCGGCGAACAGTGCTGGATGCCACTTAGCGAGTAGGCCGGCACTCGCCGGGGAGTGTGACAGGATGTCCGCGAGCGAACTGGATTTCGCCTCCGCTAAGATCGCGGTGGACGCGGCGTTGGAAGCGAAATCCACGCTGCGATTACAACGTGACATGACTCGCGTTGCCGCGACCGCCCCATCGCGGATGGAATTGCTTGCCGGTCTCCTGGATGTGGTCACTCGGCACGCTGCCCCGCTTGCCGCGTTTTTCTTCGAACGCGGACCCGACGGCAAACTCGGCGAGCCGCATCTGATTGGCGGTTCGCTGGGAGCTGTGAATCTTACCGCCATGACGGACGCGCCTGGCTTGGCAGGTGCGAATGGCGGTCTAACGAGCGCCGGGGACGAGAGCAGCCGCTTCGAGGCCCCGCCAACGATTGACCGACTTTCGCGCCAGGTAGCCTCCGCGGCGCGAAACGCCTGTCGCGGGGGTGAAATCGAGTTGCGTCGGCACGCCCTACCGCCGTTGATTGCCGTCGCCGCGCCTGTGCCACGACGTGGCCTTGAACCGCATGCGTGCGGAGCCGTATTCCGGCCGGCCGAATCCCCAGCGCAACTGGCGTTGCTCTGGCAGCTTCTGGTTTCCCATATCGTGCTGTGGGAAGCCCTGCATTGCGCCGCCGAGCACGCCACCAGCGAGACCAACGCTATACCGAGTTTGGCCGCTGGAGCAGCGCAAGCCTCGCCGCCGGCGAACGCGACGACGCCTTCGGCTGTCCCCGCTCCGCGAAGCGACTCGCATGAAACAAGCCGCTCCGAGGACGGCGCTTCTCAAGACAGCGATGCAACCATCGAACTGATGGAGAGAGCGCTCGCCGCCTCCACGACGCGACAGGCCGGCCAAGCTCTTTGCGAGTCGCTCCGCGAGTATCTCGATTGCGAGCGAGTCCTGATTGGTTTGCGTTCCAACGACCGTTCGCCATGCCGGCTGGCCGCGATTTCGCAAGTCGCTCGTTTTGATCGCCGCGGCGAATCAATCCGCCTGATGGAAGCGGCCATGAACGAGGCGTTGCTCCGCGGCAGCCCCGCCATGTGGCCGCCCGGCGAAGATGGCGACCGCCACGCGTTACTTGCTCATAAATCGTTCGCGAATTCGGAACATGCGGTGTCTGTTCTCAGTGTGCCATTGTCATTGGGTAACGGCACGGCAGTCGGAGTCTTGACCCTTACGTTTGCCAGTAAAGGGGAGGGCGTCGCGAGGAACGAAGCCACCGCACCTTCGATGATCACCGCGCGGCCACGTTCTTCGATAAGCGATGCCGCACGGCTGCTCGCGGTGGCAGCGCCATCTTTGGCGCTCGTGCTCGACGCGGTGCGCCAACGCGAAGGTGGAGTGGGCACGCGGTTGTGGCGAACCTGCCGTGGCGTGCTGTCCGGTTGGCGGAGCGTGGCGGTGGCCGGGGCCGCGATCGCGGGCATCGGCGCCATGGCTGCTCCGTGGCCATATCGGGTCGCGTGTGAATGCCGTGTCGAGCCCGCCGTGCGACGGTTTGTTGTCGCTCCCTACGACGGCGTTTTGGAACGTGTTTTCGCCAAGCCGGGCGAGGTGGTGGAAGAAGGCCAATTGCTGGCCCGTCTGGAAGACCGGGTTCTACGGCTCGAACGGCCGGCTATCGAAGCCGAACTGCACCAAGCGGCGAAAAAACGGGACGTGGCCTTGGCGAAGAACGATTCATCGGCCCGCCAGATCGCGGAACTGGAGATTCGTCAATTCGCATCCAAGCTCAGGCTGCTTGATGACCGTGCGGATCATCTTGAGCTTTTGAGTCCCGTCAAGGGAGTCATTGCGAGCGGCGACTTGGAGCGAGCGGAAGGCGCGACGCTCGAAGAAGGACAATCCTTGTTCGAGATCGTCTTGCTGGATCGCATGATTGTCGAAATCGCGGTTCCCGATGACGAAATCTCCCACCTACGGCCCGGCCAGACCGTCGATATTCGACTCGATGCCTACCCTGGCCGAGCATGGGAAGCGCCGCTCGAGCGGGTTCAACCGCGGGCTGAGATTCGAGACGAGCAAAATGTGTTCGTCGCGGAAATCGAGCTCAGCAACGCCGACGAGCGGTTGCGTCCGGGGATGAAGGGCCGTGCGAAAGTCGCGACGGAGAGCCGCCCCATCGGCTGGATCCTGTTTCACAAACCGTGGGAATACGTCGTCAAACGGCTGGCTTGGTAACGATGGAACCCGCGACCGCTCCCTCCGTCCGCGAGATCGGCTCGATGCGCCTCGCTCTGCGTTCCGATCTGCGGGTTTCACCCCGGATCGAAGGTGGCGAGTCGTACTATGTGATTGACGATCCGTTGCATGGTCGCTACTACCGCCTGGGGGCTTCCGAATACGCGTTCGTCTCGCTGCTGGACGGGCAAACCACACTCCGAGACGCGCTCGCCAAGCTTTCCACCGCCGCTCCGCAGCATCAACTCAGCGAAAACGAAGCGGCCGGATTGTGCCGCTGGCTCGCCCGGCAGGATCTCGCGCAGACACCCGAATCGTCGCGCGCCGAGCGGCTCTCCGCCCGCGCTGAAAAGGACGAACGGAGCCAATGGCTTGCGCGAGTCAATCCGCTGTCCTTTCGACTTCCTTTGATCGCGCAGCCCGATCGAGTTGTTCACGCGCTGGAGCGACGAGTCGGAGCGATCTTCAGTCCGGCAGCCATCGGATTGTGGATTGGCCTCCTACTGTCCGCCCTCTATCGGTTGCACGCGAACTGGGATCGGTTTTCGTTGTCGCTCCGCGGTTTCCTGGCGCCTGACAATTGGTTGTGGATCGGCGTCTGCTGGCTGCTGTTGAAGCTGCTGCACGAACTGGCGCACGGAATCGCCTGTCGGCGTTATGGCGGAGCGGTGCGCGAAGCGGGCGTCATGTTTGTCATGCTCGCGCCACTCGCGTATGTCGACGTGACCAATAGCTGGCGGTTCCCGGATCGGTGGCAGCGGATCGTGGTCGCTGCCGCCGGTATGTACGCCGAAATCGCGGTCGCCGCGATCGCCGCGATCGTTTGGAGCGAAGCGGAATCGCAGTGGACACGATTCCTGTGCGCCAATCTCGTGACGATGGCCGGTGTCGCGACGATCCTGTTCAACGCCAATCCATTGATGAAGTTCGACGGCTACTACATCCTGTCCGATTTTCTCGGCATCCCGAACCTTTATCCCAATGGCGAACTGTATCTGAGAACATGGGCGCGACGCCATCTGTTTGGCGTGCCCGCGACGTTGCCCGAGTGGCCTCGGCGGCAACGCCGAGTTATCCAGATCTATGCTTGGGCATCGCTCGCGTGGCGTGTCGCGACTTGTGTCGCGTTGGTCGCTACGTCCGCGGCGTTGTTTCACGGGGCCGGGATCGCGATGGCGGGTTTCGCGGTGTTCGCCTGGGCGCTCCAGCCGCTGTTCCGCTTCGCAGGCTATCTCTTTGGCACGGACCGGCAGGATCGGCCGCGTCGCTGGCGGTTTGCCGCTATCGTTGTGCCTTCCGCCGCCTTCATCATCGTCGTGCTACTGATGGTCCCATGGCCTGGCCTGCGGACTGCTCCCGCCGTCGTGGAATACTCGCCGCAGACCATTGTCCGTGCTAGCACGGCGGGCTTCGTCCGAGTTGTGGAAGCGCGGGATGGCCAGACTGTACGCAAAGGCCAGACAATCGTCATCCTGGAGAATCGGTCCTTGGCGCGCGAGCATGAAGAACTCGATGGGAAGATTCATCAAGCATCGATCCGCGCCTTGCGCTACCGGCAGGACGGCGAGCATGCGGCTGCGCAAGCCGAGGATCGTCAACGAGTGGCGCTCGAAAGCCAACGCGAGGAATTGCTCGACCAGCTCGATCAACTGGTCGTCCGTGCGCCTCGTTCCGGCCGGTTCGCGCGCCGCGGCCTGGACTCGCTACTCGATACATTCATCGATCAAGGCGCCGAAATCGGCGTGATTGGCGACGAACGACGCAAAGAAATCCAGCTTTCGCTCTCCGAGGATGACTACGAAGCGTTCACGCGACGTGGCGGCGCGCCTGTGCTTGTGAATGTTCCCCGGCAACCGCTCTGGCGCGACTCGATTGATATCATCCAGCCCAGGGCCACACTTCAGCCGCCCCACCCGGCGTTGATCGCCTCCAATGGCGGACCCTTGGCAGTGAAGGCCGAGCCGCCCGAAGTGTCCCGTAACGGACGCAACGCGCCGCCCGAGCCGACGTTGCTTGCGCCTCGCTTTCTCGGTCGCATTCAACTCGACCGCGTCACGAGCGAACGGTTACACGCGGGCCAAACCGCGGAAATCGGCTTCCGTCCCTGCGACCGCTCCATCGGCGAACATCTCTATTACTCGCTCGCCGAATGGCTGCGGGAACGGATGCAACCCGAGTCTGTCGCGCGGTAAAGGAACCTCGATGGAGGTCGGGCATGACGCTGATGTCGCCCGTGTCGAGCCGCGCTCACATCCACTTCGAGATGACCCAGCCGCCCACAAGGAACGAAACAAGATTCGCGAGCACGATCGCCGCCATGTCCCGCGCTGTCGCCTTGCCCATCAACGCGACCCGTTCTTGTTCCCAATCGCCGTCGCCGAACGCCAATCCGAACAGCAGACACTCGGCGAGCGGCGCGAAGATTTCCGCGGTCACGATATACGCGGATCGGCCCCACCGCGCTTCCACGACCAAAGGCAAAACAATCGCGACGATCGGATAGGTCGCGGCCGTGAGCCAGAAGGCTGCGAAGAGCCGGCGCCGTGGCGGATGCCGCGGCGAAAGCCCAAACCATAGCACGGGCCCCTCGAAAGCAACGCTCGCCAAATACCCCATTGGCAAGAATCGCCAAAGAGCTGCCAATTCAAGTTCATTCATGGTTGGCGATTCCGAACCGCGCGCCGCGATAACTCAACTTGTCGATCCTTCGATTGCAATCGCCCTTTCAATTGGATGCGCCTCATCGAACGTTCGAGCCTTTCCGATCGTTCGAGCCTCATCAATTGCTCGAGCCTTGCAGATCGCTCGCACCGCCCGGAGCATGCCAACCGCCGGGGTCACACGAATCGCAACAGCATGGGGAACTCGGCCAGCACATGGAACACGGCCACTGTGAAGTAGATGTCACGAGTCGTCGTGTAGTCGATTGCGAATCCCGCCCAAAGAGCGACCATGACGCCGATGCCGGCCACGACGAGCGTCGCCAGTCCGCGTTGCCGCCGCTCGGAACGTCGGGCGAATGGCACGGTCGCCATGCGCCATGGACGAACCCCGATGGCGAGCGCGGGCAACGCCACGACCCACACGCCGTAATGCAGCAGTTCCAAATAGGCATGCCATGCGACCAGGACACGCGGTGGAATCCAGGTCCACACCTCGGCGCCGGCATGCGATTGCAACCGCGCCGCCAACATGTCGTCGCCCGGCAGCGGTTCGGCCCGTCCACCCCACCAAGCCAGCCCCGCTAGGCATACCGGCACCGCCATCAAAGCCCAGCGATACGGCACGCGCCACACGGACCGCGATCGCCGCAACTCTCGATCCAGAAAGACGAGCGCCACCAAGGGATGCAGGTAGACCAGCGCGACATTGATCCAGTAGGGTGCGAACCAAGTGGCTGACAACAACACGAAGGCGCCCGGCCAGAGCCATGGCCAGTCACGCTTCGGCGGCAAACGCCGGCGCCAATCGGCCAGCCCCGCAACCCAAAGGATCAGCGTGGAATTCCATCCCGCGAGCAGCGTGATGGCGGCTTGCTCGCCACACCACTCATAGCGAACCGCCACGGCGTAGGCGATGAAGGCGAGCGTCAGGACGGCGACACCGCCGGCCGCAGCCAGCGAAAAGCCGGCGAGCGGTCCGAATCGCCCTGGCATGCGGCCCAGGAAATACCGCGCCTCAAGCCAATTGTGCGGGCCCGCGAACAACAACCCCGCGGAGAGCGAAACACCCAGCGGCGCGGCATGCACGCCGCATGCCAACAGCACAAAGGCTCCGACAAAGGCGGCGGCCGACCATGCCGCCGCGCTACCATCCATCGCGCGGGTGATCATCTCGTGAAGAGAGTCACGCGATTGCCGGCATCCGTGACTTCCAATTGAATCAGTTGCTGACGTTGGCCCGGAGGCAAGGCAATGTCGGCCAGTGCCCGCGTTCCGCCCGAGAAGTAGGCAACCAAGCCTGCCAGCGCCACAGCCAACAGCAGGCTCCCCGCAACTCCGGCCACCCAGCCGCGTTTTCCGATCGGCTGCCGACGGCGCCAGGCAAACGGGGCGATAGCGATCGCCGCTGCCAACAAGACCGCGGCAATGACCGTGCCGAGGAACGGAGCGCCACCGCGAGGCTCACTTTCGACGGTCCCATTGCTAGGCGGCACGATCACGCCCTCTTCCGACTTCAGCAAATTCTCCAACACCTTCCGCGGAATCATGATGCGGTACTCGACTTGCCTGGGCAGGTTGTCTGGCCCTCGCAAGACCCGCACCGGCGCGCGAATGCCGGTGGCCTCCAGCGGTGCCTCCGCTTCTGGTGGTCGCTCGGGGCTAGGTTGCGGACGCGGCAACGGCGGCCTTCGTCCCGGTACCAACAGATCGCCCCGCGCCTCCAACGCGCCTATTCCAATTATCGCCATGACCACAATCGCCGATGCGGCCGTGACGGCAACGACTCGCGCAGTCGCCAACACGGACCCGCCAACGGACATTCCAAGCAACGTTTTCATCCATCGATCGCGCACATAGCACCTTGGGAAAGAGGAGAGGGCGGGGAAGGGGACACTAGTTGCTAGTTGCTAGTTGCTAGTTGCTGGTTGCTGGTTGTCACTCGCTTGCCACGAGTCTCACCATTAACCCAAGAGGCCCTGGACAACCGTTCCGTGGACGTCGGTCAGGCGGAACTGGCGGCCTTGATACCGGTAGGTGAGTCGCGTGTGGTCGATGCCGCACAAGTGTAACAGGGTGGCTTGCATGTCGTGGACGTGGACCGGGTTTTCGACAATGTTCCAACCAAAGTCGTCGGTGGCGCCGTAAACAGTTCCCTTTTTCACACCGCCACCCGCCAACCACCAGCTATAAGCGCGGCCGAAATGATCGCGACCTTTCGGATTCGCTGGATCGCCTTGGCCGAATGGAGTGCGACCGAACTCGCATCCCCATACGACAAGTGTGCTGTCGAGCATTCCGCGTTCCTTGAGGTCGCGGACGAGCGCCGCGGCGGGCCCCTCGGTGTCTTTGCACTGCGCCTCCAACTGCGTGTACAGGTTGCCGTGCTGGTCCCAACCCGAGTGCATGAGTTGCACGAAGCGAACGCCCCGCTCCAGCAGGCGTCTAGCGACCAGGCAGTTATTGGCGAAGGTGCCTTTGACCAGAGCGTCCGCGCCATACCGTTCGAGCGTGGCGGGCGTTTCCCGGGAAAAATCGACCAGTTCGGGAACGCTGGATTGCATGCGGAACGCCATCTCGTACTGCGCGATCCGAGTGTCGATTTCCGGATCGCCGTAGTCCGCCAAGTGCGCCGCGTTGAAAGCGGCGATCTCATCAAGCAACGCGCGGCGGGCCGCTGGCGTTACCCCGGGCGGATTCGCCAAGTAGGGCACAAGGTCGCCCGTATTGCGAAATCGCACGCCCTGGAAACGGCTCGGCAAGAAACCGCTGCCCCAATAATAGTCGAAGAATAGCTGGCCGCACGTTTTGCCTTTGTCGCTGGAGGTCATCACCACGAACGTCGGCAAATTGTCAGTCTCGCTTCCCAACCCATACGACAACCAAGCTCCCATGCTGGGACGGCCGGGCGTCTGCGCGCCCGTCATGAACAGCGTCACGCCGGGAGCGTGATTCACCGCCTCGGTGTTCATGCTGCGAACGAGGCACAATTCGTCGGCCAATGCTCCGACGTTCGGCAGCATTTCGCTCATCGCGATTCCGGCTTCACCGTATTTTTTATGCGGCTTAATGGCTGGCACGCAGGGCCATTTGCCGTAGCTGGCCGACATCGTCGACAAACGTGTGGCGCCGCGAACTTCCGCCGGAATATCTTTCCCCTGCATCTCGCGGAGCATCGGCTTGTCGTCGAAGAGATCGACGTGCGAAGGCCCGCCACCCTGCCACAAGACGACGACCCGTTTCGCCTTTGGAGCCCAATGAGGCAGCCCTGGCAAGCCAGGAATCTTCAGGCCGGCCGCCGTCGCCGAGGCCGGTTCTTCGGCGGCAGCCCCGCCGGCGTTCAGTAGCGACGCCAACGCCGCGACGCCGACCCCGCCAGCCGTCGAACCGAAGAATTGACGGCGCGTGACACGCGCCGCGTTTTCGCTGAGCAGTTGTTCAAACATGGTCCACCTTCTCTGGGCGTGAGCGACCGATTGCGAGCCTCTCGGCCATCCTCCGCGGTTACTCGCGGGTGAGCGCTTCGTCGATATTGAATAAAGCGAGACAGACGGCGGCCAACGCGGCGTGCTCGTCCAGCGGCAACTTCTCGTCGCGTTTGCGTTCGCCAACCGTTAGAAGTTGCTGAGCGGCTGCGGTGTCTGCTCGATACACAGCCAGTTGGCGGTCGAAGGCGCGCTTGAGCAATTGCCGATCGCGTTCCTGCGGCACCCGGCAGACCACTTGGCGGAAAGCGAAGGCGAGTCGTTCGTCGAGTGATCCGTTCGCGTGCCAAGCCCGCTCGGCGAGCATCCGAGCGGCTTCAACCCATGTGGGGTCGTTGAGCGTGGTGAGGGCATGAAGGGGCGTGCTTGTCGTGGACGGCCGCACCCGGCACGTTTGTCGGTTGGACGCGTCGAACATATTCGCGGGGCCCACGGTTCGCCGCCAAAACGTGTAAATACTCCGCCGATACAGATCGTCGCCGCGGGACGCCGGATAGGTGAAGTCGCGTTCCTTGGTGATCGCCAGCGACTCCCAGACTGCGTCCGGCTGATACGGATAGACCGGTTTGCCGCCGAGTTTCGGGATCAACAGGCCGGAGGCCGACAATGCCCAGTCGCGAAGCACCAACGAGGGCATGCGGAAGCGGCTCGCCCTCGCGTACAACCGGTTTTCGGCGTCGCGAGTCCTCATTTCCGCCGATACGCGACTCGACTGGCGATAGGTCGCGCTCATCACGATCCGCTTCTGCAACGCCTTAACGCGCCAGCCACTCTCCCGGAACTCGACAGCCAGCCAATCCAGCAGCGGGCCGTGCAACGGGTACTCGCTTTGAACTCCAAAATCCTCGGAGGTCTTCACGATTCCTTGCCCGAAAAACTGCTGCCACATCCGGTTCACTTGGACACGGGCGGTCAGCGGATGGCTTGGGGACACAAGCCACTGCGCCAATCCGAGACGGTTGGTCGGCGCGCCTTCGGGGAGCGGCGGAAGGAATGCCGGGGTGGCGAAAGCGACTTTCTCGCGCGGCTTCAGGTACTCGCCGCGATCCAGGATCGCCGTCTCCCGTGGCCGCTCGTCGCTCATCACCATGACCCGCGGCAGGTTGTCCGCCTTGTACGCGTTCAATTGCTTGCGGATGTCGTCCGCCTTTCCCAAAGCCGGAAGCTTGCCCGCCAGCGTTCCCCGCACCTTCTCGTCGAAATGTTTTCGTAGTTGAGTGTCGACGGCCTTTTTCTCCTCCGCGGATCGATCGCTTTCGGGCTTCCGCAGCAATGCTGCCAAGGAGTCCGGCAAGCCTTTGCCTTCAGCCGGCTTGCCATCCGCGAACAGACCGGCCCGCCAGCCTTCGTAGGCGGTGTCGGCCACTCGCCGCGCCTCGTCTTCGGCCGATTGGATCTGCTGTTCAAAGTCGGCGATCTTGGCCTTGTTCTCTTCCGTCGGCGCCTCGACGAACGGCGCGGCGACGCGGACTCGCGAAGAAAAGAACTGGGGCGTGCCCGATTCGGGAACGCGATTGAACGCGTCCAACAATCCATAATAGTCCCGCATCGTGATCGGATCGTACTTGTGGTCGTGGCACTGAGCACACGCCATGGTCAGCCCGAGCCAGGTGGTCGCTGTCGTATCGACGCGATCGAATAGATTGACGAACCGCTGCTCCTCGGGAATCGCGCCGCCTTCGCCATTGAGCAAATGGTTGCGATTGAAACCGCTGGCGATTTTCTGATCGAGCGTCGCGCTCGGCAACAAATCGCCCGCCAATTGCCAGATCGTGAATTGGTCGAACGGCATGTCGGCGTTGATCGCCTGCACGACCCAGTCGCGCCAGATCCATTGCCAAGTGTCGCCGTCTTGCTGAAATCCATTGCTGTCGGCGTAACGGGCCGCGTCCAGCCACGGTAACGCCATCCGCTCGCCGTAATGCGGGCTGGCCATCAACCGATCCACGAGCCGCTCGTAGGCGTTCGGATCGTTGTCGGCCACAAACGCATCGACTTCCGCCGGCGTCGGCGGCAATCCAACCAAGTCGATCGACAGCCGCTTGATCAAGGTGGCCCGCTCAGCCTCGGGAGACGGCTCGATTCCGAGCGATTCCAGCTTCGACAATACGAACCGGTCGATCGCGTTTCTCGGCCACGCTTCGCGTTTCACGGCTGGTTCCGCCGGCCGAGTGGGAGCGACGAACGCCCAGTGATTGGCGAACATCGCGCCTTCTTCAATCCACCGTTCGAGCATCTTTCGCTGGGCGTCGGTCAGTCGGCGGTTCGACTTTGGCGGAGGCATCTGTTGATCGGGATCGGTCGAATGGATCCGCTTCGCCAGTTCGCTAGCCGCCAAATCGCGGGGCACAATCGCCTTGGCCGCGATCGCCGACTCGCGAACATCCAGTCGCAAGTCCGCCTGCCGTTTGTTCGCGTCTTGTCCGTGGCAGTAGAAGCAGTTCTCGGCGAGGATCGGACGAATGTCGCGATTGAAGTCGAGCGTAGGCGACGAAGGTTCCGCAGCTTCCAACGGTCCGAGTCCCACGAGTCCCACGAGTGCCAGGAGGGCCCATGCGATGGTTACGCCCGCCGCCGCGAACAATCCAAGCATGTGGTGGCCGCGCAACGAACCCGACCGCGCCGCGCTCAATCCCGTCTCGTTTCCGAAGCTGCGCATGGCTTACCCCGACATCGTTCGTGGAACATTTCCCGCCACAGCGAATTGTCGTTGGAATCGCTCGCCATGCAAGCCGCCAGAACTCGCGCAACGTGTCATCCGCGAGTCCACTGGTGGGCATGAACCAGGCTGAAACGCGTCACGCGGCGTTGCGCCGCGGCCGATGGCGGGCCGAGTCGCTTCGCATCTCTTCACGCAGTTCCTCCGTGGTCATCCAGAGAGACCGTTCGAGCCGCCACCAACTCCAACCGTAATCGATCAAGCCGATGACCACCAACAGTCCGCTAGCGTAGACGCCCGTTTCCAACACCGCTTCCGCAACGGTTTCGCCCCAAGCGGCGACCCCATCCAATCCGGCCGCCAAGGTTGTCGTCGCCGCATCGCCGTACAGCGCGTGGCCATCCGCCGCATTGCCGTCCAACGCATTGCCGTCCGGCGCGTTGCCATCCGGTGCGTTGCCGTGCGGCGCGTTGTCGTGCGGCGAGTGGCTTGGTGGTGCGACGACCAACACGCCTCTCAGGAGCGGTTCCAGCCGCCAGAAAGCCACCCCTGCGACGACGCTGACTTGCGCTATGGCGAACAACGCCTCCCGAAACCTCCTGCCAAAACCGACAGCCGGCGGTCCGAGAAGTGTCTCCCAACGCTCCGCCAGCCGCTCGGGACGAAAGAGGAGTCCGAATTGTGTCACGTTCGCCAAAATCGCCACTGCGATCACGAGTAGCAACCACGGCGCCACAGCGCTTCCCGCGACCGCCAGCAACTCGCGAGTTTGCTGCAGCGGCTGAGTGTCGGCCGCACGTATCCAGGCGCCGTCACTCCAGGGCCGTTCGGCTGCGGCGCGAACTCCGCCCCAGAGCCATTCGCCGCCCCATCGCAAGGCGCTCATGGTGGCTAAGACAACGAGTGCGCTTACCAGTAGCCGGCTGTGAGCGACGCGACCGGAACGCCGAGCTTCCTCGCGCCGCCGTGGCGTGGGTGGAAAGAGCCGCTCCGCATCGTCTTCCGCACTGCTCATTGCGTTCCACCCATCCCGAATGCCGCGGTTGACCCGCCGGCAGAATTAGGCGGATCAGCCACCGATGCTGACGGCGAGCGCCGCAATCGCTCGATCTCCATCGGCAGCATGGCTCCCAGACTCGCGATGCCCAACGCGATGGAGCCGAGAACGACGAACCAAATCAGGGCCGCCATCCATGTTTGTGTTTCCATTTGCGGTAGAACGCGACTGAGCAAACCCGCCGCCAGTGTCGTGGTCCCCGCGGCAATCAGGGCAGGAAACGCGGTTCGCACGGCGAGCAGCGAACCGCGAGTCAGGGCGGCGACCAGCGATTCCGCCAGTGGGGCCAGCCCGCCGCCCGCCGTGCCAGGAATGGAAAACCAAACCTGTTCGCCTTGGCTGCCGATCCCATGGGCGCTATCGCTCAACGCGAGCGGCCACGAGCGGTAGCTTTCCATGATCCCTTCGACCAATTGCCGATGGCCGCCAGCCAGCAGGAAGACCGCGATCGCCGTCCATTCCATCAACCGCGCCAAGGCCCCGAGCTGTCCTGTGCCGTCGCTGTCGGCGGATTCGCCAAAGTTTCCCGCGCCCCCTGCCATTTCCCCTAGCAATTGGCCAGCACACGCCGCGCCGGTCACGAGCAGTCGGACGGTCAATCCGAGCAGCAAGCCAATCGCTACCTCCCTCGGCCCGAGGCGCCATACGGCCGACCAGCCATCGGTCTGAGAGATCAGCAGTTGGGGCCATAGTGCCGGCGCGACCGAAAACGCCAACAGCAGCGTCAGCACGGCACGCAATCGTCCCGGCAAAGCGCGACCGCCCAGCCCGGGCGCCAAAAACACCGCCGCGCCAATTCGCAGCGCGAGCAGCATTCCCACCGGAGCCGCCATCGACGCGGACTCGCTGACACTGAACACGTTCATCCGCCCCCCGCCAACATGGGCGATTGGCTAAGGATCTCCCGGGAAAAATCCAGCAGCCGCTCAATAAGCCACGGCAGACCGACCAGCACCACCACGCCAACTCCCAGAATCCGCGGCGCTGACGATAGCGATGGATCGTGGACCTGGGTAACCGCCTGCGCCAGCCCACATAGCAAGCCGATCGCCAAGCCAGCGAGCAGGATCGGCGCGCTCAGCAGCAACGCGATCCAAACCGTCTGCTGTCCAAGTTCTATCGCCCATTCCGTGCTCATAGAGACCTATCCCGATTGGGGAGCCGAAGTTCAATTTCAAGTTACAGTGCCTGCCTTCGCAAGACAAAGATTTAGCACCACGTTTAGTATGAACGGGGCCTAAACCTGAAAACTCTCCAGAAGCATGCCGACCACCAATCGCCAGCCATCCAGCAGCACAAAGAGCAATAGTTTCATCGGCAGGGAGATCGCCTGCGTCGGGACCATCATCATGCCGAGCGCGGTCGTCATGCTGGCGACGACCAAATCGACCACCAAAAACGGCAGGCAGATTTGAAAGCCAATCAGGAAAGCGATTTTCAATTCGCTTAATAGAAAGGCCGGCAAAAGCGCGGTGAGCGGCACTTCGTCGTAAGTGGAAGGGGTAGGAGCCGTCCGACTTTCGGGTAAATGTCGATAGAATAACCAGACGTCCTCGCTGTTGTCCGCTCGGTCAATCTGCCGGCTCATGAACCTTCGAAGAGGTTTGGAACCTTTCGTCCAAAACTCATCCCATGACATACGGCGTGCCGGATCGCGCGCCGGCACGATCGCCTCTTCGTAGACCTCCGTCCAGATCGGAGCCATGACAAGAAAGGTCATGAACAAAGCGAGCGAAGAAATCACCGTTGACGATGGCAATTGCGGCATGCCCAGCGCCTGCCGCAGCAGTCCCAGCACGGCGGCGATCCGCACATAGCTGGTCGTCATGAGAAGAGCGGCCGGGGCTAGGCTAAGCAGCGACAGAGCAACCCATCCGCTCCAAGGAGATGACGTTGGCAAGCTTGCCCGGGATTCGGGGGATCGCGGCGTTTCCGCGTCCGAATCGCTTTGCGAATCGCTTTGCGAATCGCGCCGCTCGACCGACTCGGAGATTCGCCGATCGGATTTTCGTTCAAATGGATGGATAAGCGGCCCCAGTCCCAAGGAATTGATGTCAACCGATTCAGCGGGCGTGGGTAGCGCCAGTTCGGCTGGCGTCGCCGGCCAATCGGCCAGCCACAATGGCGGCGAGGCCGGCGGCATTGAAGTCGCCGCT
>CAIXSC010000957.1 GCA_903921945.1 uncultured Planctomycetaceae bacterium | reverse complement strand
CTTGATAAGCAGTACCGGCCCTTCGTCTCGCGCGAATTGCGGCGCATGCTTGCCAATCTCCAGGCGAGCGACGCGGACGACATCGCGCAGGAGGTGTTCAAAGTCGTGTTCCTGCGATTGCCCGGCTTTCAACATCGAGGCCCGGGAAGTTTTCGAGCTTTCTTGCGCGAGGTCGTTCGCCGTCAAGTCTTGGCTTGGCTGAATCGCCGCGAACCGGGGCAGCTGCCCGCAAACCTGGATGTGGGCGAACTTGCGGCCGGGGTCAACCAGTGGGCGGACAGCGGAAGCGAGATGAGTCGGCTATGGGACGTGGAGCATCGTCGGTTTTGGGCCGAGCGGGTGTGGGAGGAGGCGCAGCGACGCTGTCGCGAATCGCCCAAGCTCACGCGATACTTGGCTGTGTTCCAGGCCGTCAAGCTGCAAGGACGAGTGATCTCCGAGGTCGCGACGGAGTTGGAGCTAAGCGTGCCGACAGCCTACCGAGCCTTGCTGGAGGTGCAGGCCGTTATTCAAGATGTGCGTCGCGAGTGGGCGTCGATTATGGACCTGGACGACTGACCAGACCTCTGGCCGCACGCGGACCTGCGACGCGTCCCCACGTTCTTGGCCGAGTTAATCGCGAGCGATTCCGTGAGAATCGGCGGCCGCTGAACGCATTAAGATTGAAGAGCAATCAACAGCGGACAACGTTTTAACGGATGCCCAGACGGGTCGTTGCATGTCTCAGTGTGTTTCCGATGAGGACTGGCTGCGAATCCAAAACGGCGAGTGCCGTGAGGATTCGTTCTTGGACGAGCTTGCTCGGCATTTGGCGATATGTGCCCAGTGCGCGGACCGATTCAGTCGGCTTTCCAACGAGGACATTCGATCAGCCTCCTGCGGCTCGACGTCGTCACCCGCCCATCGAACAACCGAAGTGGGGGCGGGCGGTTTATCGGCGCAAGTGTGGGATGAGCATTGGCCGCCTCCCGCGCCGTTGGTCGACCACCCGTGCTGGCGAATACTCGACGTTCTGGGCGTAGGCGGCTCGGGGGCGGTCTATTTGGCGGAGAATCGCGAGCGGGCGGGCGAAGTCCGCGCGCTGAAAATTCTGCAGCCCAGCCTGGCGGGGCGACACCAGTTCGCCGCACGTTTTCGCCGCGAAGTCGATACGATGCGGTCCATCCCAGCGCATCCCCATTTGGTGTCGGCTTACGAAGCGGAATCTTTGGAGCCTTATCAGCTGCTGGTAATGGAGTATGTTCCGGGCATCGACTTGGAGGAATTCGCGGCTTCGAAGCCAGAGAATCGACTGCAATATCCGCAGGCCGTAGGTTTCGTCCTGCAAGCGCTCGCCGGATTGGACCACGCTTGGCGCTTGTCCGGATTGGTGCATCGTGACATCAAGCCGAGCAACTTGATGCTCACGCATGAAGGGGTTGTCAAAGTTCTCGACTTCGGACTCGCGAAAATCCGCGAGAATTCCGCCGGTCAGGAACTCACCCGCACGGGCATTTCGGGCGGAACCCCGAAATACTGCTCGCCCGAACAGGATCGAGATCTGAAGTCGGCCGACATCCGATCCGACTTGTATAGCGTTGGTTGTACGCTGTTCCGATTGATCGCTGGCGAGCCGGTGTTTGGGCCGGCGACTGGCCACGATTCGGATATCGAAATCCGTTTGGCCCACCATCAACAGCCTCGGCGGCGTTTGCGGTCGCTGGTCGAAGAGGTCCCGGCGGGTTTGAGCGCCATCGTCGATCGGCTGCTTGCGAAAAATCCCGATCAACGGCCAGCGACGCCGTCCGAGGTGGCGCGGTTGCTCCTGCCCTACGCCACGGCCGAGGAGCAACTGCGAGTGTGTCACGCGATGCCGGATTTGGCGCAATCGCGGGAAGACCAAGCGACCGCCACCGAGACTGCGGCGGGGTGGTGGAGGCGTACGCCGCTGATGGCGCTGATTTGCCTGATGCTGATTGGCGCGGCGGCGGGTGTGATCGTGCGAGTGAACACGAAGGCGGGGTTGGTGGAGATCGAGTTGGAGGACTTGTCGCCGCGAACGCTCGGTCCGGGACGTGACGGTCGACCCACCGCCGAGGCTGCGGACAAAGTGTCTGTGGATATCCAAGTGGACGACCGCCCCATCGATCGCACTCGCATTCGCGTCCGTCAAGTGGGTGACCGCAAGTGGTATACGATCGAGGCGGTGGCGGGCGAGCGAGCGGTGCGGGTGAGTCGACCGGGCTTCCAGGCGGTTAGTCAACGCGTGCGAGTGGAATCGGGGAAGACGGCCCCGCTGGAAGTGCGGCTGATTCCCGAAGAGCGGTTCATGCGGCCCGCTCCGCTGGAGCAGTGGGCCGCGGGACCAACTAGGCCCGACAAGCCCAATGTCTTGCCGAAGGCGGCCGTCAGTCGCGAGGCCAGCATCTTATGGGGGAGCGGCCGCTGGGAGATCGAGGGCGAAGAACTATGCCATTACGATGGATCAGGACATGGCGAGCAGTGGTTGTTGTTTGGCGACCCGACCTGGCGGGACTACGACTTTGGCTTTGACGTGTACCACGAGCGGATTCCGACAGGAGTCTCCGCCCTCTTTCGCAGTCCAGACGATTCACGAATCCAGCACTTCGGGTTTGGCTGGCTCGACTTCAGAACCGCGCTGCTCGAGTATCGCGAGGACAGAGAATTTTTCCGCAAACTGGTCGGGCCTGAAGGCGAGTATCGGAAGAATTCGAACGCGTCGATTCAGGCGGATCGCTGGTATCACGTCAGTGTGTCGACTCGCGGGGACCGGACCGAGTGCCGGGTGGATGATGTTTCCGTGTTCGCGGTGACCAACAACCCCTATCCGACGGGGCGAGTGGGGTTGAGGATCTGGCGGGTTTGGGAAGGCAAAACTCGTTTTCGCAACCTCAAGGTGACATCGCCCCACGGCGTCCTGTTGTGGACAGGGCTGCCTCGGTTGCCGGGTCCCGATCCCCGGCGTCTGGCGATGGACCCGCCCATCATCCCTTCGCACCTGCGTCAGTAGTTCGGGACGGGCGAGAATGGCATTACCGGTGGCAGCACCGACGTTGTCCGCCCAGTTCGACGCCCGCTTCAATCCATCCGCCTGCCGCTCGATTCGGTATGCGTCGGCGCACTTTTCGTGGCCACTTTTCCGACACCTCTATGGCTCTTTTTTCCAAAAACACAGGAATGGCTGAGAAACATTCGCCGATCGCGGCATTACCTAAGAGTGAGGACCGTAGTTACTGTGGGTGAACCCGTTTCTCTGGGAGATAAGAGCATGGCCGACAAAGATAAACTGGTCGCGGCGGCGAAGATCGTAGGTGGGGTGGCTCAAGTGATTAGTGGAGTCGCGACGGCGACCGGGCATGGGTTGATCGGAGGCTACCTGAAGCAACATCACATGATGGCCCAGGCCACTCAATTGGGCAAACGCAGCGTCGAGAAGGGGTCAAAGCTGTTTAAGGATGGCCTGAAAGAGTGGAATCGCTGACTGAGATTGGTGAGCGATCTGTCCGAACCCAGTGACTTGTTTTGGAACTTGCGACAGGGAGTTAAACGATGCGATGGTTTTCATTGACAGCAATGGCGGCGCTCTGCTTTTGGATGGTTGGTTGCGGACCGGGAGGAAGCGGATCAAGTGGTTCGAGTGGTGGTTCGGCGGCTCCAACACCGGCTCCCGCGCTGCCCGCTCCAGTTGCGGTCCCCTCGGTGTCTAACGAACCGGCCACGACCGACACGCCGCCGTCGTCGGACAACCTGCCGCAATCGGACACTCCGTCCGAGCGCCAGTGAGTCGGTGTTAGGCCTCGCTTCCCCCGAAGCGGAATTGTCCGTGAATCCTACGGGGGCGAATCTCCGGCCCCACTGCCCTGGAAAGATCCACCGTCAGGCTGAGGTGCTTTGTGTCGCGACTGGAACGAGTCTATGCGGTATGGGACGGGCGTCATCGTCGTGGTTGGGCGCGACGCCTGACTTGGTCGGCGCTCGCCACCGTGCTGGTCGCTGTCGCCGCCTGGGGGATTTGGGGGCGGGGGACGAGTGTCTGGTTGGACGCGGAGCGAGCGGGTCGCCTCGACGCGGCGGCGTTCGCGAAGCTCGGTGCGGATCTCAAACTTGTCTTGGAATGGGATCCGCCCTTCGCCCAGCCGGCGGCCTGCGAGATGCTCGCGGAATGGATCCGGATGCCGACGAACGCCTCGGCGCAGCGTTGGGAAGAATTGACGCGGAGCGATGTGCGCGAGTTCGCTCGAATCAACGGCATGGTGAATTTGTTGCGAAACGATCCTGGCGCGTCTTTGGAGGAAGCGAGGAAGCTTGAACAAGCGGCCTTGGTCCGCGAACTGCGCGATCGCTTCCAACGCATCGCGGAACGACGCCGGGCGTCCAGTTTGGTGAAGATCGTCCAGTTGCCCCACCATCGCCTACTACTCGAACGCTGGAGAGTTCCGCCGATTCCTGTCGTATCGGCGGAATCATCGGGCTGGCGAGCGCTGTGGGCGACCTCGCCGGCGGCCACGCGGCGGTGGGCGGAATCTTTGCGAATGGCGATCGAGCGGCAGATCAAGCCTGTGGAGCAATTGTATCGAGCGGCCGACGCGAAGGACGAGATTCGTCTCGGGAGCGCGGGCGAGATGCAGCTGGTGTTGAAGCGACTTTTGACACGCGACACCCAGCGGCCAACGGTAGTTTACTCCGGCACTCGCACGCTTTCCGATTGGGAGCTTTGGGTGCGCATGCGGGCCGATTTGGATGGGGAGCAGGACGAGCCGGAGACAAGAGTCGTCGCGGGGCAGCAGCATGAATGGGACACCGGTCTGCGATTGGTCTGCGTCCCCTGGGCAAACGTTTCAGCCACCGCTGACCAGGCGGCCGGCTCGCTTGATTTCCGCCCGGTATGGCCGCCCGACTCGCGCTGTGCGGGCTGCGATTTGCCGCTGGTAAACGAGTTTTTACGGGACTCGGGATTGCCGCGATCTTGGTTTGCCGCGAATGCGACTTTGCATGCAAGCGGCGATTGGACTCAACCCAAGATCGCGATGCGGGTCGTGCTGGCCTCGCGGCAGTTCCCCAATTGGAGGTCGGAAGTCGAGTGGGACTTGCCGCATTCGCAAGTCGAGGCGTGGCGTCAACAGGTGGCTCGATCCGCCCAAACCGCTCGTCACAGTCTGCGGGAGCACGTGCTGGGGCTCTCCGAGTATTGCGGTTTTCCCGCGACGTTCGTTTCGATCGAGGGAGATCCTCGCGCCGTCGAGCTGAAGGTGACGCACTCGCGGTGGGGCGAGTTGCGTTTGTTGGGCGCGTTTGACGACGACGGCCAACTGGACTGGAGCCCGCTGCCGCCTGTCGAGGACCGCTTGAAGTTATGCGAACAATTGGTTCGCGAACGACCGGAGTTGGGGCCGCACGCATCGCGACTGATCCTGACCGCCGTCCAACTGGCGCCGGAGCGCGACGAGATCGAAGTGCAATGGAAGCTGCGTCCTCTACAAGGTGAACCGCGCGAGCCTATCCAGCTGTCTTGGAAGACAGACGCGAAGTCGCCCGAGCCATCCTCGGCTTCGAATATCGTCGGCCTACCCCCGTCGCTCCCCGCGCCGCCGCCGCCCGCGCCGCCTGTGCAACTCGCGCCTGGACAAGCCAAGGCCACGCCTGCGGACGCGCGACGGGCGGCGGAGGCGCACCTGGCCAGCGAATACTCGTTGTTGAACAAGGGTCTACGGGTGGTGACGAGTCCGACGGAGTCGGGCGTGGCATTGCATCTTGCGTTGAAGATTTCGGACTGGCCCGAGTTGTCGCTCGGGCCGGTGGCGGCGGCGACTATCGCGGAAGTTCCCGGCCAAATCGATATGTTGCTCGGTCGCGACTCGGTTGGTGCCGCGGCGCAGGAACAATGGCACGACTCCAAGGGGTTGCTGAAACACGGACGCTATGGAACGATCCACAGCGAGCTGGCCGATTGGCAACCTCGTCAGGGGTTCGCGAAGATCCGCAGCACTGTCAAGTTTCCATACATTGGCGACATGAAGTGGGAGGAAAGGGCCGAATCGAAACTCGACGGCGCTTGGACCAAGTTGGACGAAGTGGTGCTCGCCCGCGATTTGCGCCCCGACGTCGATCAAGCGCTCGCCAGCGCCCAGGATGAAATGCTCAGTTGGATTGGGCTGCAAGGAGTCGGGCGAGTGGAGGTGGATCCGCAGGGAATCGAGGGGAATCGTTGGCTGACGATGAACCCGCCGCGAATCTCGCTCCGCTGTTGGGCCCGCATACCGTATCTCGGAGTCAAGTTGCAGGCGGGGCGCTGCTGGCTCGACCAGAGCGGCTTTCACGCGCCTAAGGAATTGGGCGTGGCGATTCCAGGCACGATCACCTTGCCTTATTTCTCGTTGAGCGAGCCGGCGATCTCACTGGGATTGGGCGAGCGATCGATGACCGTGGCGGGCAAGGTCACGCCGCCTTCGCCGCCCGGGCCGGTCAACCCGTGGCTCGACGTCGGCTACACCGAGCTGGCCGTCGGAGGCGAATTGCACAAGGATGGCTGGAAAAGGCCAAAGTTGCGTGGCACGGGCGACTTGTCCGTGGCGGGCTCGACCAATCTGGCTCATGGCGGCCTGGGAGTCGATTTCGGCAAGGGGGATATCGACGGCGATTTCTTGGCGCGAGCGCCGCTGCCAGGCATGGACACTGTCCCGGCGCGACTCGATGGCAAACTCGCTTACCGTGGCGATGCGGGTTCCTTCGATATGGGCGGTCGCGGCACGGTGTTTGACGAGGAGATCGCCAATCTGAATTTTGTGATGGGCGAGAAGCCGGCCGAGCAGCAACGGCCATTCGACTTGTCGGGGCGCGTGCGAGTGCCTTACGTCGCGTCCTTGACGGTCGACGGCGATGCGGCGAAGAAGATGGATCGTTTCACGCTCCGAGGTAAAGGGAGTTCGGGCCCCTTCACTTGCCGCTTCACCGCGACCGAGGATGGCGTGGAAACGGAGACAGGCGTCGAGAACGGAAAAGGGGGCACCACCTATGTCGACGAATGGGATCCGTCACTCGCGACGCTCAACACGGCCGACCCTCAATCCAACCAACCGCCGCCGCCGACCGCGTTGCGCCAATTCGTGGAAGGATCGCCGCAACGCTCCGCGACCGAAGCGGAAAAAAAGTTCGCTGCCGCGCGGCACTCGGTGACGCCCGATCCGGACGAGCAAGGAACGCTTAGGCCGATGGTGCGCGACTCGGATACGCCTCCGCGCGCCTATCTCGAATATGGCCGCAGTTCGATGAAATACGACGGCACGACGTTGGTCGTCAGCGCGGACAATGGTCGAGTGTTGTGCCGCATTCCCGCCGAACACCGCGCGGGGATCGAGATCAATCGCCGCGGTATCAATCTCGTCACGGAGTGGGCCACCGGGGGCGGCGGCGAGATCCTGTTTGGCCAAATCGATCAAGGTAAATGGCTGCGTATCAGTTACTCCGCAGACCAGTCGACGCTTCCGGCAAGCGTCCGCACGATTGATTCGTTGGGTATCGTCAATTCCCAAGTGGACGCCTCGCTCCCCGACTTCCCGCGACGTCGCGAGTTGCCCTGGCGAGCCCTGAAAATGGCCTTCGAATTGGGAGTGCTGCGGTCGGCGGGACGAGCCGACATGCTTCATCCACAACGATTGGCTCATCCCGAACAGATGGATGGCTACTCGTTTGACTTGCCCCCGCGTGCCGATCAGCCCAGCGGCTTGCCGCTCAATCGGCGCTGGCTGTGGTTCGACGACGGTATCATTCAGTCGGTCGATTTGGCCTCGCCTTGGGTCAGTCGTGAATGGGAAAACCGGGCGGACTTTTTACTGGCCGTGCGGGAAGCGGAAAAGGGCCTGCGAGCTCACTTGCAGCGGCCGATTCTGTTTGCGACCGTGGCGGCCGTTCGGCCTCCTGATGCACAGTGGAACGAGTGGGCCTTCGGCTGGGTCGTTCACCGTCGCAAGGATCTTCCCCGCGACCACCTTGTCTGGCGCACTCGCGAAGGCTGGAAGCAGTTGGAACTGGCCGACCACTCGCTCGACAACCACGAACTGTACTCGCGCGGACAAGCGTTCGCGCGGCTGGCCTGGCGGACTCCCGCCCTTGCCGGCCGCCTCGGATGGGTCGGCCCCGGAGGATTGTTCATCGACGATGACACTCGGTACTGGTTGATTGCGGATCGAGGGCTGGAACAGCCCGAGGCGGAATCGTTGTCGCGAGCGGGCTGGATCGACTGGACGGCCGAGCATTCGAGGTTTCTCCCGCATGCTTGGCAGACTCGCGAGTCGCGTCGACTCGTGCCGACCGACCAGCTGGCGCGGTCGGTGCTACGCGACTGGGAGAGCGTACGCCAAGAGCCAGGCGACTTCGCGGTCCATCCCCTTGGACTGTTGATGCTCGCCGGCCAACAGGAACGCCGGCAAGCCGCGCCACCGTCGCGGATTTCGCCCACAATCCCCTAGCCATAAAACCCGTCGCTGGAGATTCGGTCGCCATGAACGAGAACTCGAGTCAACCAAACCCGACCGATCGTGGCTGGTTCGGATCGCGCAGTGCCACGGGGTGGCGCTGGGGACGAGCGGTGTGTCGTTCAACCGCCGCGATCGCTAGCTCGGGCATCACGCCGCGACTAGCGCTGCAATCGCTTTTGCTGACGCTGCTCACTTACGGAATCGCCAACACGTGGTTGTTATGGCAAGTGGAGCGATCGTATGAAGGGACGACTCTGGCATGGTTGGCGACGGTGCCCGCGGACGAGCGGATCGAGCGGATTTGCGAATTGGTGCGAGCAAAACGGTCGCTGAAAACCCACTCGCTGTTGCAGAGTGTGTTTCAGTCGGATGGGCCTTCCAGTCAGCAGTTAGGGCAGTTGATCGACGGCATCGCGTCGTCGCCCGATGGCGATGCGGCTCGTCGATCGCGGATTCGCTCGTGGGTCTTGGGAGATGTGAAGGGCTGGCGGTGTTTCGTTCTTTCGGCGGAACCCATTTCCGGCGCGGAATTGATCAGCCGCATCGAACGCGAGGATGCTGCTTGGAAACATAAGCTGGATGGACAGAAGGACCAAGCGATTGATTTGCGCGAGTTTCTGGTTGGGTTCGCCAATGTTGTGGTCCAGCAGACTCGGCCCGCCCTGCGCAATCTGCAGCGAATCAACGGCTGGATTCAATGGCTAACGGTCTATGTGACATGGATCGTGGTGGTGGCGGCGGCGCAGCGCGCTTGGTTGTTGGCGACGCTGGACGCCCGCGGTTGGTTCGCGCCCCGCGAGGGCGCCGATCCACGCACGTCGGTGGCCCATCGCTTGTATGACACCGCGCTAGGGTGGACCCGGAAGTGGTCCGCCGGCACGGCGAGCAATCTGGCGGAGGACAGCGATGACAGGCGCGGAACCATTCCGCCGCTGTCCGATGGCGCGGCGCGGGCGGCCGAGTTTTTAGAGCAGCGCCACCTGACCGATTTACTGGATCGACAGGTCTACGGGCCCTATTCGTTCTTGTTGGGTCTGCTGCCATCGCTTGGATTCATCGGCACGGTTTACGGGATGGGGGACGCGCTGCTATCGGCGGATAGCCTGTTCCAGGCTGAGGACAAAGGCGCGGCGATTTCCGAGATTACGACGCATCTGGGGTTCGCCTTTGACACGACTTTGGTCGCGCTATTGGCGGGGATTCTGGCGAGTGCGCTCGTCGTGCGGTTGCGGGTCTGGGAAAACCATCTGTGGCGGATGGCGGAACGTTCAAAATCCCCGTGAGGTCGCGTGCATGATTCAAGAGGAAACCCAACCCAGCGCCGATTTGGGGCTGGCATTCGTCGATGTCATCACGAATGGACTCGGCGCCATGCTGGTCTTGTTTTTCGTGGTGGTGATGGTGCAAGGGAGTCTCGAATGGAGTGCGTCGACGGAATCGGCGACTCGCGGCGACTTGCCCGAGGCTGATCCATTGGTGTTGTTGGTGCAGTCCGCAAATCCGCTATTCGACGCCAACTCCGAGGAAAGTGTGTGGCGGTGCTCGGGGTGGTCCGACGCGTCGCTATCCGACCGGCGGGGGAGTCTGTGGGACTGGGGCGAGTCGCATGCGGTGCTCGTGTCGCCGCGTCCACCGGGAGCGGGCGCCGCGATCGACTTGCGAGTGGCGGCGGGAGGCGGAGACCTGCGAGTGGAGT